>NZ_CAPDXS010000074.1:0-25520 GCF_948601915.1 uncultured Acetatifactor sp.
CATATACCATACCGAGGATGGACGGATAACCTGTTAAAAAAATCCTCGTCAACGCATGGGGGCTTTCTACCCTGCAAGTAGAAGTCAAATCTCTACATAATAGAAATGTACATCGGTACTTTTGACAGGCGTTTCATGTTATTGGTAGATGATGCCTTGGCTATCAGCATCGGCATTTCCAAAAAGGACTAACCATCCCGTTATATCGTACAAACCCTAACGAATATCATATAGCGAGGTGGTGTTGATGATTGAAGTGTCGTGAGTTTGTCTATGTCGGAGAGCCTGCTCCGCAAATCACAGAACAGGAACACACAGCGTTTTATCTGCAATTTCAAAAGTCAATACTTGCTTCTCTGAAAAAAAGAGAACTATTGACACACTCGCAGTATGAGCGTTGTATCGAGGAAATAGAAAAGCAATACAGAAAGAGCAACCGCAGCCAAGCCTAAACGCTTGGCTCTTTACATATGTTTCGTGAACCATCGCTACTAAGTGAAATCGTTAAGCAGTATAAAATATGGCAATGCTTTTGTCGGGAAAGGAGCTATTCTTATGTCAATAGACAAATACGAAACCCTCAATCAAGAGAGAAAAATACAGAATATGAAAAAGAAAGTTGCCGCTTACTGCCGTGTCTCCACGGACAATGACGACCAGGCAAATTCATTTGAAAGCCAGCAGCGGTATTTCCGCCAGTATATCGAACGTAACCCCGATTGGGAGCTTTATGCCATATTTGCCGATGAGGGCATCTCTGGAACGAACACAAAAAAGAGAAAAGAATTTAACCGCATGATTGCATGTGCCAAAAACGGCGATTTCGATTTGATTATCACAAAGGAAATCTCCCGTTTTGCGAGAAATATCCTTGACAGCATATTCTACACCCGTGACCTCAAAAAGCACGGAGTAGGCGTTATCTTTCTAAACGACAACATCAACACCTTGGACGGCGATGCAGAGCTTCGCCTTGCCATTATGTCCTCTATCGCACAGGAGGAAAGCCGCAAGACTTCCGAGCGTGTCAAATGGGGACAGAAACGCCAGATGGAGCAAGGCGTTGTGTTCGGGCGCAGTATGCTCGGCTATGATGTAAAAGACGGCAAAATGACTATCAATGAAGATGGGGCGAAAATCGTCCGCCTTATCTTCCGCAAGTTCGTGGACGAGGGCAAAGGCACTCATGTTATCGCCCGTGAGCTTCGGGAGGAGGGTATAAGTCCCATGCGTGTGAAAGAATGGAGCAATACCGTCATTTTACGAGTGATACGCAATGAAAAATACTGCGGCGACTTAGTACAGAAGAAAACCTATACGCCAGACTTCCTATCCCATGAAAAGAAAGTAAACCTCGGGCAGGAGGAATTTGTCATCCTCAAAGACCACCACGAGCCGATTATCTCCCGTGAGCTTTTCGACAAGGCAAACCGCATTTTAGATGCAAAATCGCTTTCGCAGGAGGGCAAGGCAAAACACAGCAACCGCTATCCGTTCTCTGGAAAAATCAAATGCGGCAGATGCGGGGCAAGCTATGTTGCCCGATACAAAACCCGAAAGGATGGAAGCCAGTATAAGGCATGGCGTTGCTTTGAGGGCGCAAAACATGGAAGCCCCCACATCGACAAAGCAGGAAACCAAGTGGGCTGCTCTGGAACAAGCATCCGCAACGAAGAAGCCATCCACATTATGTATCTTGTCTGCAAGCAGCTCACCATTGACCGCCAGAAAATAGCGGATAACTTGATTAAAACGATTCAAAAGGTGATTTCACTGGATATGACTGGTGCAGATACAAATACTCTGGAAGAAAAAAAAGAAGCGGCACAGAAAAAACGTACTGATTTGATTGACCTTTACACAAGCGGCGATATTGACCGTGACGAATTTACGGCTCTTAGGGCAAAATACGATGCTGAAATCAACGGTTTGAAATCCATGATGGAAAGCGTGGAAAAACAGCAGGTTGTAATTGCAAAGCAAAAGGAACTGATGGAGGACATTAAAAACGCCGTGGATGAGCTTATCGGCGGCATTGAGTACGAGGATGAATTTTACACACAGTTACTTGACAAGATGGTGATTAACGACAGGGAGAACATAGATGTATATCTGAATTTACTTCCCCTTAAATGGAGCTATACGGTTGCGGGCAGCATAAACTGTCTAAAGGACAAACAGCTAAAAAAAGCGTTAGCCTCTGAAAACGCCCTGCAAGCACGGCGGAACATTTCAGAGGCTTCACTACCGATATCCGTCAAAAGCCCCGCCACCTCCCGGTAAGGGATGGAATATCGCTGGGACAGGTAGCGCATGCTGGCTCCCATCTCGCCGTCGGGCCCGCCGTACTGGGAGATGATGGCCTGGGCCAGCATGGCGTTGGGCTCCTTGATGTTCACGGGGAATTCCAATCTCTTCTCATAACTCCACATTTATGCGCACTCTCCTTCCCAGGGCAGAGGGGCCCCTCCCCATCTCCACTCTTCGCCGCACTCCGTCAGTCTGAGATTCAGAGGGAAGTATTTCTGGGAGAACTCCTTCTCCATCTGATTCTTGATCCGGTTGTAATGGTTGAAGTATTCCATCGCCCTGCGGTCATGGGGATGGGTATCCAGATACAGTGCCAGCTCAATCAGCACAAAGTCCGCAATCCCGATATCTCTCAAAAGCTGCTCCCTCTCTCTCATGATACGCATCTCCTTCCCGTGAAGGGCTTATCCAGCTCCGGGAATATCGTCCCGGCACAGTAAGCCTTCTCCAAATCATCATACATCCCCTCGAACTCCTGCCAGGGCACATAGGCCATGGCCACCGGGAACCTGTCGATATTTTTGCCGTCACAATGTTCGTGCATTTCGATTCCTTTCATTGCCTAAATTTGCTTGCTATTATACTATGAAGGGACTCGGAAACTGTGCAGCAATCGAGGAGGGGAATCCTTTCTCCCCTGCCCGCCGCGCGGCCCGCATGCTGCGATAGCAGCAAAATTCCATATGCGGGTCTGCGCAAAAAACAGACCGGCCGCGCTTTCATCGCGAAACCAGTCTGTCATATCGTTCCAGGGGTATCCTTCCGGAAAAACAGCCATGGAGCCTTCCCCCAATCAGCGGGACTCTCCCATAAAGAACAGCGCAATGGTGCCCGGCCCGGAATGCGCTCCGATGGTAGGGCCGATGTGGCTGATCAGGAAGTTCCGGAATCCGAACCTCTCCTTTATCAGATCCCGCACATACTCCGCATCCTCCAGAGCGTCCCCATGGCTGATGAACACGCAGTCCTCCCTGTTCTCCTCCGCCCAGGAACCCATCTTCTCCTCCATATAATCCACCAGCGCGCTCAGGGATTTCTTCCGCCCCCGCACCTTTCCAATCAGGATCAGATGCCCTTCATCGTCCACATGGAGCTTTGGCTTGATGGAAATCATGGAGCCCAGCACTGCAGCCGTCCTGCTGACCCGCCCGCCCCGGTAGAGGTGATACAGATCGTCTACCGTGAACACATGTGTGAAATTCAGCACATGCTCCTCCAGCCACCGGGCCGTCTCCTCCATGGATTTTCCCGCATCCCGCATCCTCACAGCCTTGTGGACGAACAGGCCCTCTCCCATGGATGCGCTCAGGCTGTCCACCACCCTGATCTTCACCCGCGGATGCTCCTCCATCAGCTCCCGGGCCGCCATACCGATATTGCCGCAGGTGCCGCTTAAGCCGGAAGAGAACGCCAGATAGAGGATTTCCTCCGCTCCCCCTGTCTGTATATATTCCTCCAGCAGCTCCTTCGCCTCGGCGGGATTGATCTGGGACGTGGTGGGCATCTTGCCCTCCTCCCGCATACAGGCATAGAATTCCTTCCAGTCCAACTGCTTTTCCCTGCCGTAGGTGACACCGTCCAGGATATAGCTGATGGGCAGGCAGCCCACATCGTGCGCCTCCAGATATTCCACCGGAAGGTCTGCCGTGCTGTCGGTAATGAGTTTGAACATATTTCTCCTCCTGCTATACTCTATTCCATACTATATAATCGGCATTTCATTCTTGCCAGCCACATAGCACAGCCTGTCATGCCGTTCATCCGGTTTTCGGCAAGATTTAATCACCGAATATATATAATCAACTTTCCTGACTTTACCACAAATCTCCTCATCTGTCAAATCCGCGCCGCTATCCGGAGCCCCTCTCCGATTCCCTGTCAAAACCAGCGCGTATACTCCCCCAATGGGCGTCCGCCCTGACGGTGATGTCCCTGGATTTCGCCAGGGATATCTTGCCGTTCAGGATGACGTCCGTCATCTTGTTGCCTGTCTTCAGCACGGTATCCACCAGCTCCAGGTCTGCCCTCAGCTCTTCAGGTACGCCTTCAGGGATTCCAGGTCACCCGCCTGGGCATAGCTGCCCAAGACCTGGATATGGCTGCGGTAGTCATGCCGCCATCCTCTCACCTGGCTGTACATGTTCTCCATCTCCTCGTAGTGGGCCGTCAGCAGGCCGCTCTGGTACTGCGCGATTCTTTTGTCTATCAGCTTGTCCAGCAGGCGCACAGGGACTCTCCTTTCCGGTGAAAAGGTCAGAAATAGGCGATCAGGGCCCGGTTCACTCCCTCGTAGGCCCTGCCGGACAAAGGCAGCCGGGTGCCGTCCTTCAGGGTCACGTCGGTCCTGGCCACCTGCTTCACGAACCGCAGGTTCACGATATAGGAGCGGTGAATTTTGTAGAAGCTCTCGTCCAGTTCCCCTTCCAGCTCCTTCAATGTACGTTTAACCGTATATTCTTCATCGGCATGTACCGTGACATAGTTGCGCAGCACTTCCAGATACCGGATTTCATGCAGCGGCACCCTGGTGGTGGCGCTGCCGCAGGTTAGCAGGAGGGCATTCTCCCTGGCGGCCAGCCGCTTCATGGCCCTGTCCAGCACAGGGCGCAGCTTTTCCCCTGTCACCGGCTTCAGCAGATAGTGGAGCGCCTCCACATCGTAGCCCTGGCCGATATAGTCCATGTAGCCCGTGATGAACACAATCTGGAGCCCCGCGCCCATTTCCCGGAGCCTCCCTGCCAGCTCCACGCCGCTCATCTCCTTCATCTCGATGTCCAGGAACAGCACGTCTACGGAATCGTCGTCCTCATATGCGAAGAGAAAGGCCTCGGCGGAGGGATAGGATTCTATCCGCAGGGGCTGCCCCGCCTCCCGGTTCCACTCCAGTATCAGGGACTTTATATAATCCGCATCCGCGGCGACATCGTCACATATGGCAAATCTGTACATGGCAAAATCCTCTTGGCGGCTTCGCTGGCCGCTTGGCTCATTGCCCGCGGGAATAAAAACATCCCACAGGAAAACAGAATGCTGGTACGGCTGATTCCTGAGGGATGTCGAAAAACAACTATTCCTTAATCTTGTCAAGCTCTGTCAAGTTTACTCCTGCCACTGTCAGTATTACTTTCAGTTCAATATAGCGTTCTTTCATTTCCGCGTATGCATCTGAATCCTTTTGTGACAGCTTCATGTAGCGCTGCAGTCTGCCGAACTCTTCAACCGATATCTTTATCATCTCTTTTTCAGACATCCTATCACCACTTTCTAAAGGGCCGCACCTGTATATCCGATGCTTTCATTATAACAGCCCTCCGGTAAGGTGTAAAGCCTTATTTCGTCCCCCCATTCGGCTATTTCGTCACCGCTGCGCCAAATTGCGGGAATCTATGATACAATAATTACATCCGCAAATTCCTATCGAAAGGAGACATGACAGAACGATATGGCAGAAAAAAAGCAAAAACCCAAATACAACATGTGGCAGTCCGCCGCCTTCATGGTGCGGCTGGCCATCTGGGAGCGGGAGAAGAAGGTGCCCGTGCTCTGCATCCTGACAGCGCTTCTGGCGGTGGCATGCAATCTCTCCGGGCTCTATGTGGCGCCCGTCATCCTCGGTTCCGTAGAGGCCCTTTTGCGGCATAATGAGTACCTCTTTTCTTGTGATTTTAATTATACTTCATTAGCCACTCCCGTTACAACTCTATTATAGCACTTCAGAGCCCAGCTCTTCCAAAGCCATTTTGGCGGCGCAGGCTGGGGATTGAACAGGGCCTTCGGGCTGTTGGAGGACCTCTTCACTGCCGTCTTCACTCTGACCGGCGGCATAGCGCTGACCGTGACCCTGTTCACCGCCAGAGTGCCCGATAATGCCGGGGCGCTGACTATCCTGAACAGCCCTCTTTTTGTGGTCCTCATCATGGCCGTCATGCTGGCTGTCACTTATGTGGCTCCTATGTTCTCCAATAAGGCGGACAGCTATTTCGCCTTCAATTCCGACACCCACGCACTGGCCAACCGGCTCTTCGGCTACTATGGCTTCATGGGCCACAGGCGGGAATTTGCCACGGATATGCGCATCTACCGCCAGGATCTCCTGTGCGGGAAATTCAACAGCGACAAGACCGGCACTTTCAGCTCCCAGGGCTATTTCGCCCGTCTGGCCAGAGGCCCCATGGGCGCCTACTCCGGCGCTTCCAGGGCAGTGTCCGTGCTCTTCACCGGCATAGCCTACCTGTTCGTGGGCCTCAAAGCCTGGGCAGGGGCTTTCGGCGTAGGCCTGATGACCCAGTATGTATCCTCCATCGTCAGGCTTTCGGACGGAGTCTCCTCCCTGATAGGCACTGCCGGGCTGATCCGCATCAACGGCTCTTTCGTGCGGCAGTTCTTCGACTTTATGGACTGCCCCAATGTGATGTACCAGGGGAGCCTGACCGTGGAGAAGCGCCGCGACCGACAGTATGAGATAGAATTCCGGGACGTGTCCTTCCGGTATCCGAGAAGCGAGCAGTACGCCCTGCGCCATGTGAACATGAAGTTCAAGGTAGGGAGCCGGATAGCCGTGGTAGGGGAAAACGGCAGCGGCAAGACCACCTTCATCAAGCTGCTGTGCAGGCTCTATGACCCCACAGAGGGCACTATCCTCTTAAACGGCATCGATATCCGCAAATACAGCTATCCGGAATACCTGTCCGTTTTCTCGGTGGTATTCCAGGATTTTGCCCTGACAGCCCTGCCGCTGGGCCAGAACGTGGCCTCTGCCGCATCCTATGACAGGGAAGCCGCCGTCTCCTGCCTGAAGAAAGCGGGGTTTGGGGACAGGCTGGACCAGCTTCCCAAGGGCCTGGATACTTATCTGGGCAAGGACCTGAACGAGGACGGCGTGGACATGTCTGGCGGGGAAAAGCAGAAGATCGCGCTGGCCAGGGCCCTGTACAAGGATGCGGCCTTCATCGTCCTGGATGAGCCCACCGCCGCATTGGATCCCATAGCAGAGGCCGAAATATACAGCAGGTTCAACGCCATCATAGAGGACAAGACGGCCATCTACATCAGCCACCGCCTCTCCTCCTGTAAATTTTGTGACGACATATCAGTCTTCGACAAGGGCTCTGTCATCCAGCAGGGACGCCATGATGCCCTTGTGGCAGATGCAGCCGGAAAGTATCATGCGCTGTGGCATGCCCAGGCCCAATACTATGACGACGCCGGGGCCGGTGTTCTAGTGTAAAACTGGTGTAAAATCAGATTTGGGGCCGACAAAAAGCCCTGTCCGTCTGGCATACAGCCTGAAAGACAGGGCTTTTTCACACAGCGGCATTTCGTCTTATTCGTCCTCTTTCAAGGCTCCCGGCAGCCGCGTCCGGAACAGCTTGCTCTTCAATGCTTTCCATTTAAAGGGAATCAGCGGGTACAGGTAGCTCCTGTGGGACACGGTCCGGTTGCAGCCCATGGCCAGCAGGGACAATAGTATCCCGCCGATATACCCCCACAGATTGAACCACTGGGCCAGCAGCAGGGTGATGATGCGCAGGAACTTCAGGGCGTACCCAAGCTCATAGTTGGACTGGGTGTAGTTCGCGATGGCTACAAAGGCCATGTACAGCATGACCTCGGAGGAGAACCATCCGCTGTTCACTGAGAATTCCCCCAGCACCAGGGCCGCCATGACGCTTAAGGGGGTGCTGAGCATGTTGGGGGTGTTGATGGCCGCCAGCTTCAGGCCGTCTATGGCCAGCTCCAGCACCAGGAACTGCCATATCAGAGGGAGGTTGGGCTCCTCCTGAAGCATGATGAATGAAAAGCTCTCCGGAATCCACTGGGGATTGTTCATCATCAGCAGGAAAGTGGGCGTGACCAGATAAGTCAATATGGAAATCAGGAACCTTGTCATCCGCAGGTAAGTGCCCGTCACCGGCGGGAAATAGTAATCGTCCGCCTCTTCTATCACGTCGAATATGGTGGTGGGCAGGATCATGGCCGATGGGGAATTGTCCACCAGTATGACGATATTCCCCTCCAGCACCTGGGCGGACGCCGCATCGGGCCGCTCCGTGTACTTGAACTTGGGGAAAGGATTGTACCATTTGCGCTGGTACAGGCATTCCGCCAGGGATTCCTGGTTCATGGTCAGGGAGTCCGCTTTGATGTCCTGGATTTTCCGCCTGATTTCATCCAGGAAGACATCGTCCACCCTGCCTTTCATATAGCAGAGGGCGATGTCCGTGTGGGAGCTCTCCCCGGCGTTCAGCATCTCCATGTGCAGGTCCGTGCTGCGGATTCTGCGGCGGATCAGGGCCGTGTTGGACACCAAAGTCTCCACAAAGCCGTCCTTGGAGCCCCTGAGGGCCTTGTCCTTCTCCGGCTCCGCCACGCCCCTGGAGGGATATGTCCTGGAGTCGATGACCAGCGCCTTCTTATAGCCGTCTATCAGCAGGAGGAACATCCCGGAGAGCAAAGACTGTATCAGGGTGTCCCACTTATCCTCTATGTCCACCTCCACATAGGGGGTGAACTGCTTCGACATGCCGTGCATGTCCTCCGGCATCTTGTCCGGGGTCAGGTCCATGAAATACTGCAGGAGCTTCTGGTCCAGGTCGTCCTTGCAGAAGCCGTCTACCAGGTACATGCAGGCCTCTTTGCCGCCGATGTGGACGACACGATAGATGATGTCGAAATTCCGTTCCACATCCAGGGTTTGGTTCAGATAGGCCATGTCCGCCTGCAGGGAACCTGTGATTTTCTGTTTACTGTCCCTCTTTTCTTCCATGCTTTCCATGCTTCGATAAACTCCTTTTCAGCCGCGGTTCGTGCGATAATCCTTCATTCCGTTCACACTTATCTTAGCCAAACCGGGAATTTTTATGCGCAGCAAAAAAGCCGGCCTCATAAAAGGCCGACTCTTTCGATTCTATAGCTATGCTACCTTCCGCATCCTTCTGGAAACCATGAGGTACGCGCCGAACAGCATTACCTCAATGCATGTCACCAGTCCCCGAATCCACGGGGGAACCTGCATGTCGTATGCTCCCATAGTCAGAAAGTCTACGCCTACGCATATCGCTGCCATAGCCTGTATCAGCTCACGCAGCTTCTTTCCCTGCGCCTGCTGCTTTTCCAGGGCCAGGATTTTCGCTGGATAAGGGAATCTGTCATTTTCGGAACTGCTTTCTACATTTCCCTCTGACAAAAGCTCATCTACCGTGATTCCGAATACCTGCGCTATCCTCTTAGTCATGCCCAAATCCGGACATCTGGAACCGCTCTCCCATCTGCATACGGTCTGCCTGGAGACATAAAGCCTGTCGGCCAGCTGCTGTTGGGTGAGACTGTTTTTCTCGCGCTGTATTTTTATGTTCTCGTTCCATGCCATATCTGTTCTCCTCCTTTGGAATGCTTTTCCGGAATGCATTTCTTCTGGAATGCTCTTCTTCCGTTTGTTCTATGATACTACTTTCCTGCGCTTTTGAAAAGCGCCGAGGTGGAAACGGTATGTTCCCATTCCGGTAACAGCATATCTACCGCGCTTTCCGCACATCCAGCACCTTCATCAAAGCCTCCTGCAACACCCTGGACACATTGATTCCCGCATGCTCCGCCGCATGATTCGGCCAGCTTGGCAGAACCGCGTTCCGCCTAACTGTCCTTGTATCGAGATTGCCACGGAATCCTGTGCCTTCTATCATCAAAAAAACTCCTTTTCCGCCATAATCTGTGCAATTTTTGTACACTTATCATGACCTGAAAAGGAGTTTTTATACCCGTAGGGTTATTTCCCTGCATCAATCTCCGAGAGATTTTCCGAACTTAAAACTCACCATCATAGTACTTCTGCCACCAGGCAATCCATTCCGGATACTGGTTGGCCTCCAGCTGTTCCTGGAAGGTGTTCCACGTCTCATCCGTGATACCGTTTACGATGCTGTTGGAGATGAAATTGTTCACCAAATCGACCAGCTCGATTTCCATAAAAGAGCGCTCGTTGACTTTCTCTGCATCGGTGAATTTGACGGGCATATATTCCGTCTGCAGATAGTCCCAGACCACATCCACCATTGCTTGACGGTAATAGTTGTCATTCTCCATGTCTGCGGACAGTACTGCCAGTTCATCTTTCCGAATCAAAGGACAGCGCGAACCACCTACACCGTAAGTGTAACCATAGTCCACCCCTTCTTCCACTTCCGTAAAAACACGTTCTACCACCTTACCGTCCTCGATATCCCAGGTACCGCCCTTTTCGCCGGCGCTGACAGTATATTTCATCTCTGTGCTGCTGGACAGATAGTTCCACCAGGTCAGAAGCGCCTCTATGTTTTCACATTTCGCTGAAGCCACGAAAACAGTGCGTCCCGCAGTAAGGCGGTCTCTTTCTCCGGTCTTTACCGGTTTCACGCCCTCTATGGCAGATCCGGATAAAGGCCCGGTCTGGTGCGGTCATAGTAGTCATCCGGCTCCAGCGTAGCCGCATGCACCACGGGAACATACCCCTCTTTATAACTGGCAAGATTCTTCAAATCCAAATCCGATTCTATCTGGATATAGAACGGCAAATCCTTTCTGTCCAGCCTACTGCTCCTGTAGGCAATCTGGAAGGACAGCGGCTCGTTGCGCATGGCCAGGGTCTGAGGCAGGGATTCCCCGCTTATCTCATCAGGAAATATCTTTGCCAGGGAAGAAAGCAGCCTTGTCTCTAACATATTCCATCCTCTCTTTCATGATTTTCCATGTTTTCACGTTTTACATCAGTTCATTTTGCCACCCACGCATGATCGGGATCGTCGCTGCGGTTGAAACCCTGGTGCTCACCTGCCATCACCCACAGGAAATAAGTTTCGTAGCCTGGTATGGAAACCGTGGTATGATATCCTCGCGGGAATTCTACCAGCTCGGCCTGTTTCACTCTGTACGCCTCATCTATCTCTCCGTCACGGGTATAAAGGCATTGTACCGCGAATCCCTGACTCGGCTGGAACAGGAAATAGTACAGTTCTTCCGCGATAGACTCCCTGGGCATATCTTCCTCATCGTGTTTATGGGGCGGGAATCCCGCCCAGTTGCCCGGAGTCACATAGGCCTCTCCAATGGTCAGGACTTTGGCATTGCTGTTCTGGTCGATGAGGAAACTCGTCTCTCTCTGGAAAGGCTGCCTGCCGAGCACGGACAGTGTCACATGGTCTTCCCGCAGCAGCTGAGGCTTTGTCCTTTCTGCCACAGGCGACCTGCATACCGCGATTTTGACATGGCCGCATGCTTCTATCGTCAGCTTCTGTTCCCTGGGCATGTAGAAGCACTCTGCTCTCCTGTTTTCGAATACCGTGCTTCTGTTGCCTACGCGTTCCCATCTCACCCCATCAAAACCGACATCACAATGTCCTTCCAGCATGATGAAAGCCGTCTCCTTATCCGCCGTGTCGAAAGGGATGCTCTGTCCCTCTTCCAGTTCGATTATGCCAAATTCCAGCATCTTCAGCATGGAGTTCTCTGCCGTACTGATTTTCGTATATCCGCTGCCGGGGATATAGCTTTTCTTGTAGTTCATGTTCTCCTCCTGTTCCGGCGCTCCGCTGTCACCCAGGGTATCCGCCCTTTGTCAATATCTCTTCCATTTCTTCCATCACTTCCCGCCAATCGGCCACCATCCCGTAATCCGCATAGTCAAAAATCGGCGCATGGGCATCTTTATTGACCGCGATAATCTTCTCTGCTCCCATGATTCCTGCCAGATGCTGGACTGCACCGCTGATGCCCGCCGCAATATAGATTTCCGGATGAACCGCTATTCCCGTCTGGCCCACCTGGCACCGATAAGGGGCATATCCCAGGTTCACAGCCATCCTGGTAGCGCCCAGCGCCGCTCCAAGGCGCTCCGCCACCCGGGCCAGCCAGGAAAATCCCTCTTTAGAGCCAATGCCCGCTCCCCCCGCCAGAATCAAATCGGCCTGCCACAGGGAACATTCCTCCGAGAGCTTTTCAAAAGAAATCTGGCGAATCCTGTCATCCGTATCCTCCAGCCGGTTCTCCCGGATAATCCCCTCAGCCTTGTCATATTTTCTCCCCCGATAGATGCCTGGCCGGACTGTGGCCATCTGTCTCGCTCCGATGCTCTGTATACAGGCCAGCAGACTGTTCCCGAAGGCCGGGCGAGTCTGCAGCAGCCTTCCGTCCCCGTCCAATGCAAGCTCCGTGCAATCCGCGGTCAGTCCCGCCTCCAGCATGTTCGCCAGCATGGGCATCATGCCGCGCATCCGAATCGTGGCCGGAGCCAGGATAATCCCGGTTCTCCACTCGCCGCATATCTTTCCCCGCAGCCACCGGGCCAGGATACTGTCATCCATGAAATCCTCTCCCAGGAATAGTACGTCCGCCCTGTCTGCGCCATAGGAAAAAGCTTCCCTGGCGCTTTCCTTTCGGAAAGCCAGCACATGCACTTCTCCCTGAAAGCATGCCGCCAGTTCCGCCGCCTTGCTTACCAGTCCCCAGTCCGGCCTTTCCGGACATATCACCAGGATTTCCTTACACATGCCCCTTCTCCCGAATCATGGAAAGTATTTTTTCTGCCCCAATGGTAACATTTGTCTCCTTTGGACCTTTTCGCAGCCCTTTTTCAAGCTGTGCCACGCGCATCACTTTTGTCCTGGAACCGGACAGTCCACATTTACAGGGCTCCAGCCCCAAATCTGCAGCTGTAAGGATTTCCACCTTTTTGCCGACGGAAACCTTTCTGGCCCTGAGACCCGGCAGTCGCAGCGGATATGCGTATTCACAGAAAGACACCACTGCCGGTACCTGAACCGCAAGTCTGACTATTCCCTGTTCCAGAATCCTGGTACAGGAAAAATGTTCCGATTCCGCTTCCAGCGAAGATGCATTTGTAATACAGCCAAGTCCCAGTGCCGCGGCTACCTCCCCCGGAACCTGGCCGGTCTCCCCGTCCATGGTCCTTCTTCCACATAGAATCAAGTCGAAAAAACCCATTTTTCTGATTGCAGCCGCAAGAACAGCCGCAGTAGCGTAAGTGTCCGCCCCCGCCATTTGAGAATCGCTGACCATCACTGCCCGATCCGCCCCTCTCGCCAAAAGCTCTGCAAGAACATCTCGCGCACTTTCGGCCGCCATGGTAAGGACTGTGACCGTCCCCTCCCCCCGCAGCCTGAACGCGGCTTCCAGGGCCGCCATGTCCGCCAGATTCAGCTGATGGGATATCCTGTCCCGCGCTATGCAGAAGTCGCTGTTCATGGCGACTTCACCTGCCTCCAACGGCACCGCCTTAACCAGAACCAGGAGCTTTCGCTTCATACGCATCCCCCATCCAGCGCTTCGAAAAGGTCTACCAGCTTCCTGCCCTCCGGCACGGTCTCCGCCAGGCATTCGTAGGCCTGCGGACTTGCCGTCAGCATGATTTCCGCCTTCGTCCTCAGCATATCTTCCCAGCGTCCTGCCGCAATCCGCTTTACCAGTTCCGGCATATAAGCCTTTGCCAGAGAGGTACCGCAGGATTTCGCCAGTCTCTCGTGATGAAACATCTCCACCAGTTCATATCCCAGCTCTCTGGCAATGTCACGGGCTTCCGTGAATTCCTGAAACGTACGGGCCAGACGGTCGTCATCATGATAGACCGCACGCCCTTCTGCTTTTCGGGCGATTTTCAGTCTGCCGTCCTTCAAAAGCCTACGAATATAAGCAGTGGCCGTCACCACCGTCCCCTTCAGCCCAATGCCCCATTCCGGATATTTCTGAACCATGATTTCAGCGTCATAACTGTCCAGGACAACGATTTCTTTCGCCTCCGTCCCGTTTATGGCTCCGGCACAGATTTCCGCCTGCTGCCGCACTTCCTCCACATAGCCTGTCAAATCTCCCAGCATGACGCCGGAAGCCGGTTCCTGTTCCAGCACCGTATAAGACACGCCTGCCTTATCCAACAGGCTCAGCAACGCCTTCGCCATCCCGGGAACCGCCACAGCTGCCACTTCTCCCAGATAGACCAGGGTTTCAGCCTTTCCCGTTTTCCCATAGGATTTCTTTTCTGTTCCATATATAGTTCCTGTCTGCTCAATGCGATCCAGTACCTCCGACACCGCTTTTGGCGCCAGGTCGTTCAGGATTGCCTCCGTCCGGGCCTCCCTGATGTAAAGGGGCGGCTGATAGCCTGTGGCACAATTGTCCGTACAGGCATCACAGAGAAGACACTCGTACATAACCTCCGCCATGCTTTCGTCATACACCTTGCCCCGGCGCACCATGGAAAGAAGCAGCGCTTTCGCCCGAGGCGTGTTCACTTCCTTTCCCGTCTGGAGCTGAACCGGGCACAGATGCCGGCACATCCAGCAAAAACGACATTTATCTGCGTGTTTATCCGCAAGCTGACTCATCATCTTTTTCTCCTTATTTATAATCCGTTTTACTGTCCTGTGGGTTCCGCTTCTTACAGGCCGAGTTTGTACGGATTCATGATGCCATTGGGATCCAATGCTTTTTTCAGGCCTTCCATCACCTGGAAGGCGGGGCCATACTGCTCCTTCATCAGACGTGCCAGTTTCAGACCGATGCCGTGATGGTCATTGATGACACCGCCGTTTTCCATGGCTGCCCGCACTCCCGTATTCCAAATCTGGTTGTGCAGCCGCAGGGCCTCCTCCCTGTCCTCTGGCGAATCATCCATGATGAAGCGGTCGTAAATCATAGTTCCCCAGCCATACCAGTGCGAACAGTGCGCAATGAACCGGACGCCCGGGAAATTGCTTTCGATGGCATTCTTCATGGCCCAATAGATTTTTTCCACATGGCTGAAATCAGCTACCGTATCCATAGTGCCGAACATCTGTGGAATATCCATGATATGATCCGGATAGAAAAAAGTGATTCTGTTCTCATACCACTTTTCTCCGTATTCGCTTCCCATATCCCTGCCTCCATGCCTGACACAAATGTCGATGACCATCTCCATCTCAATGTCCACGATTTTTGCAATCCCTTCCAGGGTCAGATTCATAAAGCTCCCTCTTTCTTCCACCCCGATAATCTTCTTGATAATGGAGACGGTCTCCGCCTCGTCGAAAAGCCGCATGATAGACGGCTGGCATTTCTGCATGATATCCCTGCCTGCCTCCAGTCCCGCTGTCAAGTCAGGGAACATGAATCCTCTGTGTCTTCGGCATTCCGGTTGTTCGAAGAGACGGAATGTCGCTTTCGTAATCACCCCCAGCGTCCCTTCCGATCCTATGAAAATCTGATTCAGATCCGGCCCCGCCGCATGCTTCGGGACAGGAAGCGTGTTCATGATGTCCCCGTTCGGCAGAACCACCTCCATGCTCATGCACATATCGTCTATCTTGCCGTACCTGGAGGACAAAATGCCGACTCCCCTGTGCCCCAGCGCACCGCCTATGGTGCCACAGGTCAGGCAGGAGGGGATATGCATACAGGAATACCCTCTCTCATTGGCATACCATTCCAGCTGCTGGAAAATCATTCCCGCCTCCGCCGTAATGGAATGGGCATTCTCGTCAATGGAAATCAGGTGGTTCATCCGCTTCATATCCAGCAGGATGCCGCCCGCCATAGGAAGTGCGCCGCCCTGGGAACCGGAGCCGCCGCCCCATGTATGTACGGGAAGCTTGTAGTAATTGGCTATCTTCAGGATTCTGGAGACCTCCTCCGAACTCCCCGGCCGGACGATGACATCCGCCATGGGCCCTTCCGCCCCATGGTCTTCCCACATACGGCTGATCCAGAAATAATCCACGCTGTAAGTGGCCCGTTCCGCTTCCGTGGTGGATACATTCTCCCTTCCCACCACATCCTCCAACTCAAATCGAATCATGTCCGACATAAAAGACTTTCCCTTCATCCCTCACTCCTCCAATTCCTGATATTCCTGTATAAATTTCAGAACCTCATCAAATCCCGGAATCCCTTCCTGTGTGCCGAAGCGGGTACATTTCAGGGCGGAGGCTGCGGAGGCGAAACCGGCAGCCTCCAAAAGCTCCATCCCCTTCATCCTGGCCGCCAGGAACGCGCCGTGGAACGTGTCCCCCGCCCCATTGCTGTCCACAGCCTTCACCCGGAATGCAGGATAACGGACTTCCCTGCCCTCCTGCCAGAGAAAACCTCCCCGCGCCCCCTGTGTCACAATCAATACCTCCGGATGATATGCTCCTTCCAGAATTTCCGCTGCCCGCAGGACATCCCTCTCTCCTGTGAATTTCAGGGAAAACTCTTCCGACGGAATCAATATGTCCACATGGGGCAAAAGCCGCCGAATCCCCGGATAGACGCCCCCTGCATCCAGGCTGACCTTTATGCCATATTCGCGGGCTTTTCCGGCAGCATAGATTGCTGTTTCCAGATGATGGCCGTCCAGATGCAGAAAGGAAGCCTCTCTCAGCACACGGATATCCACATCCTCCATTTTCGGAGAAGGCACATTCCCCCTGCTCCAGACACATGTCCTGGTGGCATTTTGAAGATTCAGGATTACAATACCGTGATAGGAAACCGCCCCTTTCACTATTCTGACATGGTCTGTCCCGACTCCATAGCGGCTAAGGCTTTCCCGGATGAAGTCCCCATAGGCGTCGTCTCCCAATGTCCCGATATAACCGGCCTCTATTCCGAGCTTGCCAGCTGCCACCAAAGCCCCGGCGCAGGGACCTCCTCCCTGGGCCTTTGACTCTATGCCCTGTACTTTGCTGTCTTCTTTCGGAAACCCCTCCACTGTCATCAGCATGTCGAACAAAGCCGAACCGATTCCCAACAATTTCGCCATCACGCATCCGCTCCCAACAATTTTATCTTGCTTATCGCAAAGTTCTTCACCGCCTCCATGGGCCCCTTCATGAACAGATCCACCGCCACGATATCCCTGTCTGCTTCCAGAATCTCATTAAGATAGGCACAACACAGATCCGTGCTGAAATTAACCTTCCTGATTCCGGCCTGGATTGCCTGGCGTATCTGGTCATCCGGCACCCCGGAACCGCCGTGGAGCACTAACGCTGCCTCCACCGCCCGATGGATGTGGCGGATTCGGTCGATGGCAAGTTCCGGCTCTTTTATGTAATGGCCATGAGCGGTCCCCACCATGACAGCCAAAGCCTTTATCCCTGTCTCCTCCGCAAAGCGGACAGCTTCCTCGATATCTGTATAATTAGAAAGGATTTCATCCCTGGCCAGCCCGATATGTCCCAGCTCTCCTTCCACACTTACGCCAACCATTTCCGCCAGCTCCACAATCCGTCTGGTTTCAGCGATATTTTCCGCAAGAGGCTTTGCCGAGGCATCCATCATCACGCCGGTGGCACCGTAACGAATGGCGCGCATCACCTCTGCCTGTCCGGCTCCATGGTCAATGTGCAGCACAGCCGGCGTCTCCAGCTCATCCATAGCCTCCCGCACCAAGGCCGCCACATATCGGGCCTCCCGGGAATCGAACAGCCGGCTGTATATCTGAAAAATCACCGGACTTTTTGTCTCCTTTGCCGCATTCATGACTCCCAGAACCGTCTCCATATTGTATACATTGAACGCCGGTATGGCGCATCCCCTCTTCTCTGCGATTTCCAAAATCGCCCCTAAGTCACAGCGCATCCTATCCTCCTGTCTCTAGTCCCGTATCCTTATCCTGTCATGGCCTTGCCGTCAGATAATCCCTTTGATAGATTTCCTGCAGCGCATCATGGATATCCCTGTATTTTCGGAACAAGGCTTCGTAAATGTTACGATTCTCTGCTATCGGTTCTGTCACAGAATCAATTTCCACACAGGCTGCCGCAGCCTCCTCATAACCGGAAAACCATCCAATCCCCACAGCGGTGAGCATGGCTGTCCCGAAAGAAGAATCATCTGTCTTCAGCTTTTCCAGCGCTACTCCCAATACATCAGCCACAATCTGCCTCCAGAGCGTCCCCTTTGCCCCGCCCCCGATGACGCGTACCCGATTCATTTCCATTCCCAGATTCTTTACCGTATCCATGCAGTCCCGCAGCGAAAATGCCACGCCTTCCAGGGTCGCCCGTGTAAAATGGTCCTTTGTATGACAGGCGCTGATTCCGATGTAACTGGACTTGAGCCTGGAATCATTGTAAGGCGTCAGCTCTCCGTTCAGATAAGGATGAAATATCAGTCCGTCGCTCCCCACGGAAATCTTTTCAGCCGCTTCATTCAGCCGCTCATAAGGCATTTCCCCCAGGCTGTCCCGATACCAGCGATAGCTGGCAGCGCAGCTGGACGTAGCCGTCCCCGGATACCATAGTCCATCGATTACATGTCTGTAATTAAATATATACGGAGAATCTACCGCTCTGTCGCTTACGGTACAGATGCGCCCTGCTGTGGCCAGCTTCACTGTTGAGTGGCCCCTCTTCACGTTTCCTGCGGCAAAGACCTCCATCACGGTATCCGTCGTGCCAATCAGGACTTTTGTCCCTTCCGAAAGCCCATACTCCCGCGCCGCCCTGGCAGTAACGGTTCCCGCCGTTTCGGCAGGCTCCCGGATTTCAGGCAGCCATTCCATGGGAATCTCTCCAATCCGACAGAGCGTTTCAGACCAGCATTTTTTCTCCTCATCATAGAACATGGATCCCATGGCATCTATGGAATCTGTCCCCATAATACCTGTGAGCAAAAAGCGGAGATAATCCTTGGCGAACAAAATATGGCGGATTTTCGACCATATCTCCGGCTCATGACGGTGAAGCCACATCAACTGCGGCAACGTCCAGACCGTGGTCACTTCATTTTTGCACAATTTTCTGATAAGAGCAGCATATTCTGCCTTAAGGTACTCTGTCTCCCCGGCGCATCTCTGGTCAGTCCACAGAATCGCTCTGCGCAGCAGCTTTCCGTCCTCATCCAGCAGAACCGCCGTGTGAGTCGCCGCATCGATGGCCAGGGCCTCAATCTCTTTCGGAGGAATCCCTGTCTCCTGATAGATTTTCTGCAAAGCGGCTCCAAAGGCCTTTCCCCAGTCTCCAACATCCTGCTCAGCCCAGCCCGGCCTGTCATAATAGGTCGGATATTCACAGCCGCTGTCAGCTACTGTCCTTCCCTCTCTGGAAAGCAGCGTCACTTTCACAGAACCGCTACCGATATCAATGCCTAATACATAGTTTCCCATCCCGAATCCTCCTGGCAGGATTTTCTTGATACACTAAAGTATAAACCAGATTTCCCTTTTGGCTAATGCACAATTATGCCTATCCTATGCACAAAACAGCTGTTTTCCTCTGTTCTTCCTTAACGTAAAAAGAAAAAGGACTGGAAACCCAGTCCTTTTTCTACTGCCACCACTATTCAATATTTATTCCTGAAAAATCGATTTCGAAATCTTCATATATTCCGGTTTTTAAGCTATCAGCGAATGTATATTCCGCAACCGTGTCATGTCCAAAATCATATACCATGATACGATTTTTTTCAGGATCAACAATCCAATACTCCCTGACTCCTGCAGTACGATACTTGAATAATTTTTTATTATAATCCATTGAACGGCTTGATGGCGAAACAATTTCGATAATCCAATCAGGCGCGCCCTTGCAGCCTTGGTCTGTGAGTTTATTTTTATCACAAATTACAGAAATATCAGGCTCAAGATAAATTCTATCGTCCCCACTCAAAAATACCGCAAATGGCGAAGGGTATACTTCGCAATCTCCGTTTTTATCTTGAATGTAATTAAAAATGCTGTTTGATAACACCATAACAAGTCTTTGATGAATTCTGTCAGGTGCTGCCATCATATATAATTCGCCGTCAATCAGTTCCGCCCTTTGTCCGTCTGGTAAATTGTAAATATCATCTATTGAATAAAGCTCAAGCTGTCT
The DNA here is from genome assembly GCF_948601915.1 of uncultured Acetatifactor sp. NCBI lineage: Bacteria > Bacillati > Bacillota > Clostridia > Lachnospirales > Lachnospiraceae > Acetatifactor > uncultured Acetatifactor sp. Next base: position 20,136 of record NZ_CAPDXS010000074.1, read on the forward strand.
TGCCGCATCCATTTTATCACGCTCCGTTTTATCAGGATATCAAATATTACATGAACTACCTGGTGGTACTCCCCAGCCCGCCGTTGCGCACGCCTACAGCCTCATCGTCCACAGTGATTCCGTACTCGATGAAAATCCCCTGGGCGAAGCCCGTGCCCTGGGGCACCTCCACTGTCCTGCCCTCGTTGGTGTCATTGGTCAACTTGATGAAGATGTGCCCCTCATTGTCGGAGTTGAAATAATCGCTGTCAATGATTCCCACCGTATTGTTCATCTGCAGGCGGTACTTGAAGCCCAGGCCGCTCCTGGGGTAAATCTTCAATACCCAATCTTCATCTATTCTCACACGGATTCCCGTAGGAATCTTAATCGTCTCCCCGGGCTCCAGGCGAAAGGTAAACGGCGCAAAGAAATCGTATCCAGCGCTGCCCTTCGTGGCCCGCCCGGGAAGCGGCAGCTTCTCGTATATTTCCCTGATATCCCCATCGGAATACTGAGGGAAATCTTCTCTTACGGCTCCCTGGAAATTCTCGAAACTCACCTTGAAAAACTGCGCAACTCTCTTCATGTTTCCTCCCCGGCCAATCGCCTGTCCCTGGCGGTTCTCCCGCCTCTTTCCCACAACACTGCATCGCCAAAACGGCAAAATCCCATTAAATACGTCTCCGGCTCCCCGCAATGCAGGGAAGCCATATCCTGGCACGGAAATCAAGCACTGATTACTCGGGAATTCATGCACCGGCGTACTCGTTCCGATATCCGAAGCTCAGCACCCCGGAAGCGAATCTATGCAGATTCCATGACCGACGCTCAGTCACAGCACCCGCACACATCCCCCGGCTTCTGGGCTATCGTATACTCCTGCGCGTAATTTCCGCAATGCAGCACGGGAACCAGCGGATTCTCCTGGGCCAGCGACCGCTGCACGTCAATCACCCTCTGGTTGGCGCTGCCCTTCCACAAAAGCTTCACGTCCTTCTCAGCCTCATGGAACTCCCCGTCCACCACCACGTCTATATATTTCATGGCAGGATAATGCAGAATATCCTCCCACCTATCCCCGGTGTAGAGCCAGATGGTCTTATCCGGATACCGCTCCCTGATCTCAGCCATCAGGCATCTCACGTCCATCCTGTTGGCAGGGTGCAGCGGATCTCCCCCGGAAAAGGTGATGCCTGAGATATAGTCTTTCTCCAACTGCTCGAAAATCTCCTGCCTGGCCGCCTCGTCGAAGAGCAGCCCTCCGTCCGGGTCCCAGGTAAGGGGATTCTGGCAGCCCCTGCAGCAATGGCTGCAGCCCGCCAGCCAGAGCACCACCCGAAGCCCGTCGCCATTGAGCATGTCATCAGTCGTTATATTGTGATACCTCATTGTTTCTTTCTCCCGCCTGTCTTAAATCTCATGCCGCGCACAGGGCCTTCCCTCCGGCGGATCTCCCGGACCTGCACGGCTCCATTTCTCGGATTCTCATGCCTGCCATGCCCGCGCTGCCGGAAATTTTTCCTGTCTCACATGCTCTTCCGCTCCGCAATCTCCGCCATCTTGGCCTCGTTGAGCCTGGTGTCCCCGTGCACCCGGGAATAGGACAGATAGCCGTTCATGCGGTCTATCTTGGTCAGGTTCCGGCTGCCGCACTTGGGACAGACGTCCATCTCCAGCTCCTGGTGCCCGCAGTCGTCGCAGTAGGCCAGAGACAGGTTCACGCCCTCATAGAAGCCCAGATCCATGGCCCGGCGGATCAGCGTCCTGATCGCTTCGATGTTATAATCTATGGGATATTTCACATACTGAATCTTCCCGCCGTTGCTCAAATCCCAGAACCGGTCCTCCAGATCCTGCTTCCTGATGGGGGTAATGTCCTCGGTCACATGGCAGTGGAAGCTGTTGCTCACATACTCCCTGTCGGAGACGCCCTCCACGATGCCGTATTTGTTGCGGAACTGCTTCACCTGCAGGCCGCACAGGTTCTCCGCCGGCGTGCCGTAGATGGCGTACAGGTTGCCGTCCGCCTCCTTGAATTCGTTTATCCGCTTGTTGATGTATTCCAGCACCTCGATGGCGAATTCTCCGTCCTCCACCAAAGACTTGCCGTTGTACAGCTCCTGGAGCTCGTTCAGGGCCGTGATGCCGAAGCTGGCGGTGGCGGATTTCAGCAGCGGCTTGATCTTGTCCGAGAGCTTCAAATGACCGCCCAGGAAGCCGCCCTCGCAGTAGGCCAGCGGGTTGGTAGAGGCCCGCATCTCCCCCAGATAGGCATAGGTGCGGATGTGTAGCTGTCGAATCAGGTTCAGATAATAGTCCAGCACCTCATAGAAATCCCGGCTCTCCTTCCGGGACTTGGCCAGAATCATGGGCAGGTGCAGGGACACGGCCCCGATATTGAACCGTCCTACGAATACGGGCTTGTCCCCATCATCCGCCGGATGCATGCCGCCCCTCTCGTACCAGGGGGATAAGAACGCCCGGCATCCCATGGGAGACACGATACGTCCGTACTGCTTGTACATGCTGGCCACATAGCCCTTCCCCGTCAGGCTCAGCCAGTCGGGATACATGGTCTTGGCGGAGCACTGCACCCCTGCCTCGAACACATCCTCCAGAGGCTTTCCCGGGCCGTGGAGGTTCTCGTCATAGAGGAATACGATTTTCGGGAACAGCACCGGCTTCTTATGCTCCTTCTTGCCCTGGCCGCCCCGGCGCACCTCCAGCATGGTCAGGGTGGCAAGCTTGGCGAACCGCCCGGTGCCGGTGCCCGCCGTCACGGTGATGAAGGGGTAATCCCCTCTGCTGCTGCCCACCGTGTTGAACTTGTACTCCCAGCCCTGGAAGCCCTGCTCGAACTCCCTGACCACATCCTCGTAGGCTTCCTTCTCGGCCTTTCTCTCCTCTATCCCAAGGCGCGTATATTTCTCGATGTAACGCCGATAAGACTTCTCCGCGTAAGGCTCCAGAATCAAATCCACGCTGGGCACAGTGAATCCGCCGTACTGCTGGCTGGCGGCGCTGAGCACGATGTCCCCGATGACATCGAAAGCCACGTCCAGGGACTTGGGCTCATTGTACCACACATTGCCCATCTCGAAGCCGCCGCTCAGCACGTTCTGCACGTCGAAGAGGCAGCAGTTCATGGTGTCCCTCCTGGCGGACATGTCGTGGACATAGATATAGCCGTCCCTGCAGGCCTGGATTTCCTCCGTGGTCATGAAGAACTTCTGGTACAGTTCCTTGTTCAGCTGGTTGAACACAAGGCTGCGCTTGGTGGCCACCAGCGCGGAGTCCGTGTTGGCGTTCTCCTTGTCGCCGATGTACATGATGGACTGGCTTTTCTTATACACATCGTCCAGCATCCGCACAAAGTCCTGCTTGTAGTTGCGGTAGTCCCGATAGCTCTTGGCCACCACGGGCTTCACCTGCTCCAGGGCGCTCTCCACGATATTGTGCATGACCGGAATGGGCACTTCATCCATGTCCAGCTCATCCACCTTTTCAATCACGTACTGGCAAATCAGGCCTTCTTCCTTCTCCGTGAACTTGGCCAATGCCCTGTAGGCGCTCTTCGCCACCGCGTTGATCACTTTCTGTACGTTGAAGTTCTCCTTGCTGCCGTCCTTCTTGATGACATATACTTCTTTCGCCGGTCTGTATGCCTCGCCGTAGTTGACTTCTTCCTTCGCTGCCTGCTCGTTCTCCATATGAACGCTCTCCTTCATTGCCCCTAGCCCCCGTTTCCTTGTCCTTGCTGAATCACTGCCCTCCTTCCATGGAAAGAGAGCCATCCATAAGACACCCACTAAATACAAAATATAGTGTTTCTCTTTTTCAAATTCCAATATATAGTGTCGTGTACATACTAGTATATGAAAAAAGGCCGGGCTTGTCAATGTAAAATTTGGAAAAATCCGCCCTGTATGACAGGGCGGATTTTATTACATCTACATAGTATAATCTCTCTCGTCAAAGGCCATATCTCTCAAACAGCACATTCCGGAAATCCTTATCCCGTATGGCCCGATGGGCAGTCCACTCATACCCCTCCTTCGGAACCGGGAATGCATCGGAAAGCTTCAGTCCCTCCCTGTCCGGATCGCCTCATAAATCGCCTCATGCAGCCCCGTATACAGCTCGTCATAGCGTACATGCGTCCGCTCCAGCCTGACAGCCGTGGTATGCAGGTACAGCGGAACCTCCCTGCCCTCGCCGGAAAAGCTCTCCCCGTTCCTGGCCCTGATTGCCTCGGCGATTCCCTCCGCGTAGGACTCCTCTCTGCTGTCCGTGAGGATGCAGAATTCATCCCCACCGATGCGGAATACCAGGTCCCCCTCTCCCGCCGCCGCGCTCATGCGCTCCATGGCCTCAATGATGGCCAGATCCCCTGCCCTGTGGGAAATCTCATTGATGCGCATCATCTCTTTCACATCGCAGCAGATGAAAAAGCACTCCTTCCTCTCCTGAAACAAATCATACAGCTCACTGATATCCACATGCCTGTTGCTCATCATACATTGACCTCCATTCTCTGCCGGTATCCGAAGCCTCGGATACAGCTCATACTTCATCTTCCGAAATTCCGATGGTCTACAGTTCCATACCTGCCTGAACGCGCGCGCAAAGGATTCGTGTGTGCTGTACCCGTACTCCAGGGCAATGTCCAGGATGGTCCTGTCCGGGCTGCCCGCTAGGAGCCTCGCCGCCTGCATCATCCTCCTACGGATGACATAGTCGTGGACGGATATCCGGTTCACACAGCGAAAGGTCTTTTCCAGGGTGGATTTGGAGCAGAAGCATACGGCCGCCACATCCTCCGTCCGGATGTCATCCCGCAGATGCCCTTCAATATATTCCAGCGCTGTCAGCAGCAGCTCCACACGACGCATCCAAATCACGCCCCTTTCGATATCGTGGTTCCATTATAACAGGGATTCGGGGGAAAGACTTGACTTTTTGAGTCGATTCGGGCCTGAAATGAAAAAGGTGCAAAGCCTGACCCGGTAAAGACTTTACACCTTTTTTCGTATCTGCTATTCAGTTGCGGGACTTACTCTTTGATGTAGTCAAGCTCAGTCAGATTGATTCCTGAGGCTGTCAAGATGACCTTCAATTCTATATAACGGCGCTTCATCTTCTTGTACGCCGGAGACTCTTTGTCGGAATCTACCATGTAATCCTGCAATCGCGAAAACTCTTCCACCGATATCTTAAGCATTTCTTTTTCAGACATGCAGCCACCCCGCTTTCTAAAGTATTGCATCTGTGTCTCTTTGCTTCTTCCATGGAATGCCTTTCTTCCATTATAACAGCCCTGCATCCAGGTGTAAAGCTTTATTTCGGTTCCGTATGTGTCAAGTCCTAATTGGCACTTTTCTCTTTTTTGTAGATGTCCGACAT
>NZ_CAPDXS010000075.1:0-25472 GCF_948601915.1 uncultured Acetatifactor sp.
CCCTCCGGGGTGATGCCGCCGGTGTTGATGTTGGCGAAGTCCGTGTAGGTGCTGCTCTCCTTTAAGGTGACGCCCACCTTGGGGGGTGCGGGCTGGTTGTAGAATTTCACCCACAGGCACTCCATCAGCTCCAATGCCTGGTCCCTGGTGAGTATCCCGGCCTCGGTGTCCCTCTTGTAAAAGGGGCCCAGGTGCTGGTCGAAATGTCCCGGGGAATAGGCGTCCCAGGGGTTCAGCTCCGTGGTCACGGCCAGATGGGTGAACCAGTAGGTCTGGATGGCCTGGTAGAAGGTCTCCGGTTTATGGGCGGGCACTATGTCGCAGTTGGCGGCGATCTGCAGCAGCTCTTTTCTGCGGGCCTCATCGGCGCAGCTATCGGCCATCTGCCTGGCCAGCTCCCCATAGCGCTTTCCCAAAATCATGATGGCCTCGCAGGCGATGGACATGGCGTTCAACTGGTCCCGCTTGTTCAGGGCCTCCGGGTCGTGCTGGAAGTCCAGCGCGGCCAGGGCCTGGCGGATGTCCTCCTGGTAGTCCAGGTAGCCCTTCTCGTACAGCTTCACGGAGCCCACGGTGTGCCCCGGTCCCCGCTGTTCCATGAACTCCGTGAAGATGCCGGCGGCGTAGGCCTCCTTCCACTCCGGGGTCATGCTGTCCAGGATACGGCGGCGCATGGAGCGGTCTTCCCAGTAGGGGATGATCTGCTCCTCCTGGATCTTCAGGTCGTCCTCCGTCACGGTGAAATTAACTACGGAGCGGTCGTTCATATTGTGCATGTCTTCCAGGGTATGGCAGCACAGCTCCGGAAAGGTGGGGGCGGACTGGGGATAATCCCCCTTTTCCCCTACGATGAGCTCGTCTTCGCCGATGTAGAGCTTTTTATGGGTGAAAAAATGTTTCAGCACCAGGGCCCGGAGTTCCGGGACGGACACCTTGCCCTCGTACATCTGATAGGCCTCCGTCTCCAGGACGGCCCGCTCCATGTAGATGTGGGGCTGGGTCTCGGTGCTGATTTTACGAAGTCTCCTGATGCGGTCGTTCATGCCGCGTTCTTTCGTCTTTGCCATTGGTTAACCTCCTGTCTGGATATTTTGGAAACCGCTCTGCCGGAACAGCTGCCCTGCCTGATGCAGCCACTGGGCATCCGGCTCCGCCATGGAGGCCCCCTGGTAGAGACGGTCCAGCCTGGCGTATTTGCCGCTGCCTGTGCTGTGGTATTTCAGCAGGTTGATGCGGTATGGGTTGATTGCATTGTCCTGTAGGAACGAAATGATGTCGGTGAGATGCTTTTCGGTGGCGTTCACGCCGTCGATCAGGGGGAGGCGGATCTGGATCTTCCCACCGTCCGCGCTGAGGGCTTTCAGGTTTTCCAGAATCAGCCGATTGTCCACCCCGGTGTGCGCCAGGTGGGCCCGGGGATCTATCAGCTTGATGTCGTAGAGGAAGGTGTCCGTATAGGGGAGCACCCGCCGGATATGCTCGTAGGGGACGCAGCCGCAGGTGTCGATGTCCACGCTGTAGCCCAGAGCGTGGAGGCGCCTGGCCAGCTCTTCTATGTAGTCCATGTCCTGGGCCAGGGGCTCGCCGCCGGAGAGGGTGACGCCGCCGCCGGAGCGCTCGTAGAACATCCAGTCCTTCTCCAGTAGCCGGATCAGCTCCGGGAGGGGGTATTCTTTTCCCGCCGCCTCCCTTGCACCGTAGGGGCAGGCGGCTGCGCATGTGCCGCATCCCTGGCACAGGCTTCGGTCCAGGCGGGGGAGGAATTTCCCGGGGAGCGCAGGGGCTGGTGGCGACAGGCTCTCCATGGAAACGGCCCTTTGCGGACAAGCCTGGCTGCATGCCCCGCAGCCCGTGCAGCGGTCGGCGTGGAAGAGGAGCTCTGCTTCGAAGCGCTGGCTCTCCGGATTGTGGCACCAGGAGCAGGAGAGCGGGCAGCCCTTGAAAAAGACGGTGGTGCGGATGCCCTCGCCGTCGTGGAGGGAATATTTCTGGATATTGAATATCAACGGTTTGCCCATTCCAGCCAACTCCTCGCATAATTTCTCAACCTTAATTGTACTCCATGGCTTTTTGGGCTGTCAAGAGAGAAATGGAGGCGGGGGCGAATGCGGCGGGATAACGGGGGAAAGACTTGAGATTGCGGTTGCAGAAGGGACTGTCACAGGGTATAATAATAGAAAAAGATTAAGAATCCATAAAGCAGGTTATAGATTAAGAGGAGCGGCAACATGATAAATGTGTGGATAGATGACTTGACACCTTGCCTGAAGGATAATGACACTGGTGATTTTGTGCCAACAGAAGTCGTTAGAATCAGACGGAAGAGCTTTTTGTCAAAGTTCAATAAGAAAAATGGTTGGTATACGAATTGGGAAAAGCTTTTACAGGAACATGAGGTTTATGCGCTGGTGGTAAAAGGGACAGTGGATATCCAGGGGTTAGTTGCACTAAGCCGCAATGAGGGCTTCCAGGCAGTATATATTGCTTGGATGTGCACGGCACCACAGAATAATAAAATGCTGTGCGATAATCCAAAATATGCAGGTGTGGGCGGTCATTTGTTCGCGATAGCGGCGGATAAATCTGAAGAATATGGATTTGGAGGAGTCGTGGTAGGTCATGCGGCTAATATAGATTTGGTCAAACATTATTGCGAAGTTTTTAAAGCAGAGCATATCGCTATGCTACACCCATATCAAATAGCTGTTTATGAGAGGGAAGCAGCGGATATAAGGAGGATATATGACTATGAGTGGACAGATGAGGAAATTTAATTATGCCGAATATTATAAACAGTTGGAAGTCATGCCAGAACCAATCATGGCAAGCGAACTCCCGAAGGTGAAATTGAACCTCAGGGGAATCCGGGATTTTGCAAAGGAAAAGGGGGTTCCCATTGCCAGTCTTTCGGATGCTGAAAAAAAGCTTTTTATCGAGGCATGAAGACTGAAGACGATAGAGACAAAGAAAGGCATGCGCCAGGAGCGCATGCCTTTTTATACTGCAGACCGCCAGGATTTACAGTGGCGTCTCCGGGAAAGTGCTTGGCTGGCGGTCTGCAGTCGGGTTGCACTGCAAATTTAACCGGTCTGCAGTATAAAATGGTAATTACAGCCTCTTAGACTTCCGGAATCTCCACAGGAATCTCATGTCCGACAGCATTGGACTTGACGATGCCGTCGATGATGGCCTGGTTGTAGATAATCTGGCTGGAGGGTATGGTGGCTGCGCCGCCGGTCTTCACCGCTGTCACGAAGGAGCGGAGCTTCTCGTGGAACAGGTCGCCGCTGGGATCCAGGGGAATCTCTGTGCAGGTAGGCTTGCCTGCGATGGTCTTGTAGATCTTCAGGGGCTTGTCGAAGTCGCCGTTCCAGCACTCGGTGGAAGGGATCTTCAGCCCGCCCTTGGTGCCCAGGATGATGGCGTCGCCCATGGTGTCCATGTGCATGGCCCAGGAGATGCGGAAGTCAAGCATGATGCCGCCCTCCAGGCGCACGAAGCCCGCCGCGAAGTCATCCACGCCGAAGACATCCGCGTATTCCGGATGGCCGGGGTAGTAGTTAGGATCCTTGCCGAAGAAGTCGGAGGTATACCCGGTGACAGTCAGGGGCTTGGGATAGCCCACGGCGTTCAGCAGCATGTCCAGGGAGTAGCAGCCGATGTCGCCCATTGCGCCAATGCCGCCGGTCTCCTTATCGATGAAGGTGGTGCCGTAAGGGGTGGGGATGCCTACCCGGCGGCCGCCGCCGGACTGGATGTAATAGACTTTGCCCAGCTCCCCGGAGTCCACAATCTGCTTGATGCGCTTCATGTTCACGCTCATCCTGGGCTGGAAGCCGATGGTGAGGATCTTACCGCTCTTCTTCTCAGCGCGCATGACCTCCACGGCCTCGTCCACGGTGACGGTGAAGGGCTTCTCCAGCATCACATGGACGCCGTGCTCCAGGGCATCGATGGCGCAGGGGGCATGCTGGCAGTTGTAGGTGCAGATGCTGACCGCATCCAGGTCCTCGGCCTCCAGCATGGCATGGCCGCTCTCGTAGCAGCGCACGCCCTCCAGCTTGTTGGTCTTGCAGAACTTCTCCGCCTTGCCGGGCACCAGGTCCGCGGCGGCCACTAGCTCCACGTCGGGCATGGCCTTATAGCATCTGGCATGCTCCTCGGCGATCCAGCCGGTGCCGATGATGCCCACCTTCACTTTTACGCTGGTGTCGATTTCGGGCTCTTCATCGTAAATATTCTCAAAACGGTTCAAAATATTCTCTGCCATGATTGTTGCTCCTTTTTATATATGATGATATACGCATGTTCGCCATCATTCGCCATTGGAATGCTTTTCTTCCTGGAATGCCGTTCCATGCTGTCTGACTCGCGGGCGGAAAGCGCCATGCTGATAGATGGCTGAACCGTCCTCCCGCGCATATATGTGATTTACAGGAAAGACCTCAGGTAACGGATGCTCATCTGGGCGCATTCCATGGGGGTGCGGCCCATGCTGGGCATGTCCTGCTCCACCACGAACCAGGCGCTTCCCGCGTCGTCCGCGGCGGCGATGATGGAGGGCACGTCCTGGAGGCCATAGCCCACGGGGCGGAACTCGAACTTGCCGGAAGCCTCCTCCTTCTTCCCGTCGGTGCCGATCAGGCCGTACATGTTCTCGCTCTTCTGGCCCGAGAAATCCTTCAGGTGCACGATGGGGGCCCTGCCGCTGTATTTGCGGACATACACGGGAGGCTTCTCGCCGCCTACGTTGACCCAGCACACATCCAGCTCCGTCTGCAGCAGATCGGAGGGGATTTCGGCGTAATAGGCGTCCAGTATGTACCGGCCATCGATCTTCTCGAACTCGAAGTCGTGGTTGTGGTACAGAAGCTGCATGCCCCGGGCCTTGCAGCGCTCGCCCACGCTGCGGATCCGCGCGATGGCGGCGTCCAGCTCCTCTTTGGTCTTGGGGCCGGTGAGCCAGGGGATGGCGATGTGCTTTAAGCCTGCGGCGGCATAGTCGTCCAGGACGGCGTCATCCTCCAGCTGGTCCATGGGCACATGGGCGGAGACCAGCTCCAGGCCCGCTTCATCCAGGATTTTCTTGGCCTCCACGGCAGTCATGCCATAGGTTCCGGCCAGCTCCACGCCGTCGTAGCCCATCTCCTTCACCTTGCGCATGGTGCCTGCGAAGTCCGCCTCGGCGGCATCGCGGACGGAATAGACCTGCAGTGCGATAAGACGTTCTTTCATAGTGATATTCTCCTTTCGGCATATTTTTTACGGAAACGATATTTTACTATTTTCTATGTTAAAGGAAACGGGCGGGAAATGATAGATTTCTATTGCTGTTTTATTCATACGATTCTGCTATCTTGGTTTTTTTCCTGTCCGGCCTATGATTTGGCAAAAGCAGGGGCGCCGAATGGCTTTGCGCCTATCCGATCAGCACCTCCTTGCCCTGGAACGCGAAACCGTATTTCCGGATGCGCTCTGCCGGTATGCCCTTGGCCTGCAGGACAGCGTCGTAACGCATCCCGTCAATCTGGTCCAGGGCGGCGCGGACAGTGTCCTCCAGGGTCTTTTCCCTTTTCGGGTTATGGACTTTGAACTCTATAATAATCGCATCCCTTTCGCGATTATTTTTAATCGCATCCTTTTCGCGATTATTTATGATCGCATCCGCATCCTGGCCGGACGCTTTGGGCTCCAGCAGGATATCGTAGCGCCCGAAGCCGCTCTCCCGGTTGGAGGTGATGACATATCTGTCGGACAGGTCTACCATCAGGCCCAGGACGAAGCCATGGTAAAAGCGCTCCGGCTCCGCCGCCTTGGACGGTTGCTTCCCCGCATCGAAGCAGCTGAAGGTAGCCAGGGCCACCCGGTTCATATAAGCGTTCATGGCCTCCAGATCGTCCTGCAGCAGCGCCTGGAGGAAGCCGTTGTAGGAGGAGGCAGAGCCCGCGAACCACCCTCTGATGATCCGCCGGAACATGATGCGGACTTCTTTGTTCGTCAGGGACAGGACATAGTCGTCCTCGCCGCTTTCCTCGTCGAAGACGCATTCCTCCACTTTCAAGTATCCGCTGGCAAGGAGCAGGCTCCAGATGGCGCTCTCGTCATCGTTCAGTTGATTGAAGACAATCTGCTCGTCGATGCGCGTGCGGAGAGAAGTCCCATCCAGCAGATCCGCCATGGTCATCTTGAGTTCGCGGCTGCCCTCCCGGACCAGCTTGCCTACCAGACTGTTGGAGCTGGTGTTGGCCCAGTAGGTGGTGAGCTTTCCGTTTTTCAGGTAGTTAAGGATGGACCAGGGATTATAAATATCCCGTTTTTTTCCGAATGTAAAGCCGTCATACCATCTTTTTACATCATCCTTTTTGTCGGACATTCCGTACTCGTCCAGTGCGGCGAATACCTCCTGCTCTGTAAAGCCGAAGCTGTCAGCATATGCTTCGGAAGTGGATGTCACCACGGTCAGATTGTTCAAATCAGAAAAAATCGATTCCTTGCTGACTCGCGTAATCCCCGTCATGATGGCCCGCTCCAGGAAAGGGTTCGTCTTGAAAGTAGAATTGAAGAGGGCCCTCATGAAGTCCACGATCTCCTGCCAGTATCCGGACACATAAGCCTCCTGCATGGGAGTGTCATATTCATCCAGCAGTATGATTGCCTTTTTCCCATAATAGCGGGAGAGATAGTCGGCCAGGGTCCTCAGGGAGCTGGCGGCCATATAGTCTTCCATATTCACGGACACCTGTCTGTAGGAGGACCTCTCGCTTTCATTGAGGCAGCCGGTCTCCAGGAGGAAGTCATATTTATTGTACAGATTCGTGATGGTCTGGCACATCATCTTCCGGGCATCTGTAAACAGCCTTGCCTTAACATCTGCAAAGCTCAGGGAGATGACCGGATAGGTGCCCTGGAGCTGATGGTACTTACAATCCCCTTCCAGGGGATTTGCCCCATCAGAGGATTTTTCCTGCCAAATTGCCAGCCCTTCGAACAGATGTCCTTTGTCCGCATAGTCCACAGAGAGGAAATGCTCCACCATGCTCATGTTCAGGGTCTTGCCGAAGCGCCTGGGGCGGGTGATCAGGGTTACGGAATCCCCATTCTCCCACCATTCTTTTATGAAATGCGTCTTATCTACGTAAAAGAGATGATTCTGAATCACTTGCCCGAAATCCTGATGCCCGATACCGACAGTCCTTGCCATTCATTGCCTCCAATCATCAAGGGAAACCGCCAAGCTGCCCGCCAGCGGGGGTCTGCGTCTCTGATACTCCCATTCTACTATACCCCGCGGAAATCCACAAGCCTGAAATCCACTGGTGAAGGGGCATTACAGAAACCGCTCCCGACAGGAAAAATGACCTGCTGAAAAAACACAATGCACCAGTAGGACAGAAAGGATTTTCTCTAAAAGCACTTGACAAAAGAATCCCCCCACCGCTATAATGAACATTGTTCATATTGAGGTGATCGGATGAATACAGTTGTGACGTCAAAAGAAGACATTTTGAGGGCCAGCCGGGAACTGATCAGACAGCGGGGATGGTCCGCGGTCAATATCCGCTCTGTCGCGGCTGTCTGCGGGGTATCGGTGGGATCCATCTACAATTATTTCGATTCCAAGGCTGCGCTGGTGGGCGCTACAGTGGAAAGCGTCTGGGGCGAGATCTTCCGCCGTCCGGAGGACGGAGCGGTGTTTGGGGACGCGCAGGCCTGCATTGCCTGGATATACGGACAGATGGAATACGGCTCCAGGCAGTATCCCGGATTTTTCACGCTGCACTCCCTGGGCTTCCTGGGGGAGGAGAAGGTCCGGGAGCAGATGAGGATGCAGCAGACCTGGCAGCATATCCGGGAGGAACTGTGCGCCGTCCTGAAGCGGGATGCCAGAATCCGGGCGGACGCCTTTACGGATCTGTTTACGGCGGAAAGATTCGCGGACGTCCTGTTCTCCCTGATGCTGTCAGCCTTGCTGCGGCAGGACTACGACCCGTCTGCCGTGCTGGAGATTGTCCGCAGGACCCTTTACTGAATCCCACCGGGCCGTGGGATTTTTTATCCGGGAAAATGAACTTTGTTCACCAAAAGGTCCGGGCGCTTCCTGCTCTGCCCGGGCGCTGTCTGGCCGTGACTATGGCACAGCGGCGTCTGCCGCCGCCACAGTTCAAATAAAACGGAGCATAAGGAGGATAAATATGCAAGCAATCGTAGAAACCCTGTTCGATGCCGTCTATCTGATCTCCGTCATCACCATCGGGATCCTGACAATCCGGGGCAGCAGAGGAAACCGCCAATTCCTTCTGTTCGGATGGATGGCTGTAGTGCTGGGAGCGGGCGACTCTTTCCACCTGGTCCCCCGGGCGCTGGCCCTGTGCACCACGGGCCTGGAAAGCTATACCGTTCCCCTGGGCCTTGGAAAGTGGATCACCTCGGTGACGATGACGGTTTTTTATGTGCTGCTCTACTATGTCTGGAGGCATCGGTATGAGATTGAAGGCCGGGGCGGCCTCACCGCCGCCGTGTACGGACTGGCGGGCCTGCGGATCGCGCTGTGCATGATGCCCCAGAACCGGTGGTTCAGCACAGAAGCGCCCCTCTCCTGGGGCATCTACCGCAATATCCCTTTCGCCCTGCTAGGCCTTCTGGTGATCGTGCTGTTCTATGGCAGCGTAAAGGAGCGGGGGGATAAGGCGTTCCGATGGATGTGGCTGACCATCGTGCTGAGCTTCGGCTTCTACATTCCGGTGGTGCTGTGGGCGGATGCCATTCCCCTGATCGGGATGCTGATGATCCCCAAGACCTGCGCCTATGTGTGGACAGTGCTGATCGGATATTCCGCTATGAGACAAGAATGCAGATGAAGGAGGAACGACAATGAAACGATACATAAATGCGGCTCTGCTGTATGCCATCCTTGCCATGGCAGGCGGCGTGTTCTACAGGGAGTTCACCAAATTCAACGGCTTTACCGGCAAGACCACCCTGTCTGTGGTCCACACCCACTATTTCCTGCTGGGCATGGTGCTCTTCCTGCTATTGCTCCTGCTGGAAAAGAGCTTTTCCTTCACCGGGCCGAAGACCGGGCTGGTGCTGGCAGTCTATCATGTGGGCCTGAACCTGGCCGCCCTGATGCTTGTGGTGCGGGGCGTGGCCCAGGTGCTGTCGCCCGGGCTTTCCTCCGGCATGAGCGCTGCGATTTCCGGCATGGCGGGAATCGGGCATATCCTGCTGGGGGCCAGCTTGGTGATTCTGCTGGTGCAGATTGGGCGCAGCGTATCGGCAGGGCAGAAGTGATGCCGAAGCTGCGGGACGGATTCCCGAAGCGTTGGTCATGCCGGCGGCTGTGGGAAATCCACCCTTATGAAGTTGATTTGCCGCCTATATCTGCCAGGGGAGGGGAACCTGAAGCTGTTTGGGGTGGAAGCCGCAGACTGGAATGAGGCCAGCTCCGCGCTGGATTTCCAGACGGAGCGGGAGGTTCAGGATGCTAATTATGTCTACTGTATGGACCATGACCGGGTGGCGGAGGAGGGGACGCCGATGGAGTTGCTGGCAAGGAAAGGCATGTATTATGAGATGTACAGATTGCAAAGTGTGCATAGATTCTCTAAGCGGATGTATGGGGACATGCTGAAACCCAGGCGAGGCGGCGCCCCCTCAGTCCAGGATACGGTTCGTCCGCCGGTAAGCCTCCGGTGAGCAGCCCACATGCTTCTTGAAAGTCTTGCAGAAGGTGGTGCTGTCCTTGAACTTCAGGAGCTCCGCGATATTATAGATCTTCAGGTCCGTATTGGCCAGGAGCTTCTTGGCCTCCGCCAGGCGCAGGTTCGTGGCGTACTGCGTGATGGACTGCTTCGTCAGCTGCTTGAAGAGATGAGAGGCGTAGGAGTAGCTGATGTGGAGTGCCGCGCACAGGTTCTCGGGCGTGACATGCTCCCAGGACAGAAGCTGATTGTTGATATATTCCGTCATCAGATATATGGTGGAATCTGTCTGCACCACTGCGGACGCGGGGCGCGGGGGCGTGTGGAGCAGAGAGAGGAGGCGGATCGTATAGCTTACGATGTCCGCCTGGACCGTCAGATCCGGATCGCCGCTGGAGAAGCGCTGGAAGGCTTTCTGGAACAGCACATCGGCCAGCTGCGCCTCCTTCTGCGCCGGCGGGAAGGGAAATATGCAGCCGCCCTTGCGGTACAGCTCTTCATACAGAGCATTGAAATCACATAACTCGCAGATCTGCCGGAAGCGCTTGAAGGAGAGGATGATCTTGCTCCGGTTGTAGGTGTCCACATTGGAAGGATTGGAATAATGGGTCTCCATGGCATTGACGATGAGGAGCGTGCCCGGAGTAATGGGAAAGATGTGGTTCCTTACAATGAAATACCCTCCCTTGGACCAGAACTGCAGCATTTCGATACAGTCTTCACGATGGGGCTTTGCGTTTCTTAAGTCATAGCCGATATTCTGGTATTCTAATTCATAGATATAATTCATCTTGGATTTATCCATCCATGCATCCTCCGCTGGCCTGAAAGCAATCTTTCGTAACTTCTCTTACCGAAAAGCAGAATTGGCACATTTTTATAACAATTATTTGCATTTACTTATAGCCTATCTGTTGATAGAATATAGGAACAAAGTATGGAAAACATGCACAATTTAATTGCTTTATTGCTAAGATAAACAGTTAAAATATGATGATTTAATGCTGGGCTTCGATTTGATATTATATCATAATAACATTTTCTACTGTAAAATGCAAGCTTGCAGTCATTGTAAAAATGTGCCAAAACTAATATTGCCAGAAGTGTTTTTCAGAATTTGTGCAGAAACTACAGTTGGAGCAAAAAAGGAGGAGAAACATGAGGAAAAGATTATTGCCATTGATCCTGTCATTGGCCATGGCGGCATCCATGCTTGTGGGCTGTGGGCAGAGCAGCGACACCGGGGGCAGCGGCTCCGGTAAGGTAGAGGAGCAGACAGAAGCAGGCGCTTCCGGCGACGCCCAGGAGAGCAGCGCTTCCCCGGAGGAGGACGCCTCTGGGGCGAGCATCTCCGAGGCGGAGGATACCTCCGAGACGGAGGATACCCCCGGGGAGGAAAAGCAGGAGATCACCTGGCTGGGCTATTACACATCCAACATCACCGTCACGGAGAATTCATGGGCGGAGCAGCTTCTGGAGGACACCTTCAATGTGGAGATCAATCCCATCACGGATGTGACGGCGGAAAACATAGAGATGTATGTGGCCTCCGGCGACATTGCGGACGTGACATGCTTCAGCTACTGGTTCAATCTGGACAAGAACTATCTCTACGACCAGGGCATGATCCGGGAGATTCCGGAAGAGTGGCTGTGGGAGTATTATCCCACGGGCATGAAGATCTACTCAGAGTGGCTGGGCGAGGACTTCTTCCAAAACGGCGGGCACCTGATAGACGGCAAATGCCTGTACACCCCTTACGTGGAGGGCAAGACGATCAGCACGGCATGCCTGGTCTACCGGAAGGACTGGATGGAGAGGCTGAACATGACGGAGCCTACCACCCTGGATGAGCTGCACGACCTTCTGTACGCCTTCACCTACAACGATCCGGACGGCAATGGGAAGGACGACACTTATGGCATCGACGTCATATATAACTGGAGGGGCATGTGGCCGATCTTCGGAGCCTTTGGCATCTCCACCCCCAACCAGTATAATGTGAGGGAGGACGGCACTGTCTATCTCAACGGCGCATTGGAGGACTACCGCACTGCCCTTGGCATCCTGAAGGAGTGGTACGACGAGGGAATCATCCATCCGGAATGCATCACGGACGACCGCGCCGCCGTGCGCACCAAATGGGCAAACGGCACCGTGGGCACCATGGTGGACTCCCAGACCTGGTTCTACTCCTTCCGCGGGGCCTCCAGCATCCTGGCCATGGCGGAGGATGTGTTCGGGGAAGGCACTGTGGACGTGATGTCGGCGCTGACCAGCGAATACGGGGACGGCACGATCTACTCCAACTGCAACTATCCCAACGCGGCGGGCGTGGCATCCCTTCTCTTCGGCGCCAACGCTACGGACGAGCAGGTGATCGCCGTATTGAAGATGCTGGAGGGCATGGCCACGGACCACGAGCTGCTGACCAAGATGCTCTATGGCGAAGAGGGCGTGGACTACACCATGGTGGACGGCCAGCTCTGCGTGAATCCGGAGCTGACGGTTGCGGATAAGGCGGAGAAGGGGATCGACTTTACCTTCTATGCCGTGGGGGCCACGGATCCCTACATGGAGACCCTGACCTTCTCCCAGCGGGACAAGGAGAATATAGACAAGTCCAACAGTTGGCCCACCCTGCCCATGACCAATTTCGACTGCCCTGTCAATGCGGCCAGAGACCAGTACCAGAGCGAGGTCAGCAAGGTGGTCAGCGAATATTACACAAATGTCTTACTTGGCGCCGACAATCTGGAGGACGGATGGGACAGATACCTGCAGAATCTTGACAATGCAGGCCTGGGCAAGATCATTGCGGAGTATGAGGAGCGGATGAAATAGGCAGGATAGATTCTGAGAGAAGGTGTTCTGTGCGCACGGGATCGCTTCCAAAGGGTTCCGTGCCGCTTCTTTTGGGAATCGCGGGAATCAGGCGTGAAGAAAGGAAAATACTGCGTGAGGATAACGAAAAAGAACAAGGCGGGGACAGCCGGGCAGGGGCTGCTGAAAAGGATTTATAAGAACAGGGCTTATTATCTGCTGCTGCTCCCGTTCATGATATTTCTCTTTGTTTTCAGATACAAGCCCATGTATGGAATCGTACTGGCCTTCAAGGACTTCAAAATCCGGGAGGGGATCATGGGGAGCCCCTGGGCGGGCCTCAAATATTTCAATCAGTTGTTCGAGGCGGCGTCCTTCTGGGAGGTGCTGTCGAACACACTGATCATCAGCCTGATGAACCTGGCGTTCAGCTGGCCGGTGCCCATTGTCCTTGCGATTTTCATCAGCGAGATCGGCAACCGGCGGGTCAGGAAGGTCTTCCAGACCGCATCCTACCTGCCCCATTTCATCTCCTGGGTCATCGCCGCGTCCCTGATTACGGATGTGCTGGCGCTGAACGGCCCGATCAATGCCCTCCTGGGGATGGTGGGCCGGGGGCCGGTGTACTTCCTGGCGGATTCCAATGTCTTCCGGGGCGTGCTGATACTGACCAATATCTGGAAGGGAGCGGGATGGAGCGCGATCATCTACATCGCGGCGATCACGGCCATCGACCCGAACCTGTATGAGGCGGCGAGGGTGGACGGCGCGAAGAAACTGCAGGAAATCTGGCATATCACGCTGCCGGGCATCCGCAGCACGATCCTGACCCTGTTCATCCTGGAGATCGGGAAGCTGCTGTCCTCCAATTTCGACCAGATTTTCAATCTCTATTCGCCCGCCGTTTACGATGTGGCAGATGTGCTGGATACTTATACGTACCGCCAGGGCCTGGAGAGCTTCAACTTCAGCTATGCCACTGCCGCAGGGTTCTTCCAGAACGGCATCGGCTTTGTCCTGGTAATTATTTCGAACATTGTGGTGAAGCATTTGAGCTCGGGGGAGGAAAGCTTATGGTAAAGAAGAAAAAACCGCAGATTATCACTTATCTGGTGATAGCTGTCCTGATGTTCGTCTTCGTCTACCCCTTCTGGCAGACGATAGTGCTCTCCTTTTCCGACAAGATTTACGCAAATGCCCCCGGCTTCAAATTCTGGCCAAAGGAGTTCTGCCTGGATGCGTACAAGGCCATTTTCGCGGACAACTCCATCTTCGTGGGGTATGCCAATACCATCTGGCGCACGGTGGTGGGAACGGTCCTGACGGTATCCGTCACCTACCTTGCGGCCTTTGCCATGAGGCACAGGGGGATACCGGGATGGTCGCTGATCAATTTCCTGATCGTCTTTACCATGTTCTTCGGGGGCGGCATGGTGCCCACCTATCTGAACATCAAGGAACTGGGCCTCCTCAACACCCGCTGGGTGCTGGTGCTGCCGGGGGTGGCGGGGGCGTGGAATTTCATCATCATGCGGAATTTCCTGAGCAGCATAGACAAGGAGATGGAGGAGGCCGCCTATATCGACGGGGCCAATACGTTCCAAATCATGCTCCGGGTCATCCTGCCGTTGTCCAAGGCGGTGATCGCGGTCATCGCTCTGTGGGCGGTGGTGGGCCACTGGAACGCGTGGTTCGACTCCATGGTCTATGCCAACGGGAAGAACCTTCTGGTATTGCAGACAGTGGTGCGCCGCCTCATCGACACGGGAGACGAACTGACGGCCAGCGGGAATGCCGCAACCATGGCGGACATTACACCGGAGACGGTCCGTGCCGCCACTGTCATGGTGGCTACGATTCCGATTCTCATGGGGTATCCCTTTGTGCAGAAGTATCTGGTACAGGGAACCATGGTGGGCGCGGTGAAGGGCTGAGCGGCTTTGTGGAATGGTTTTAGAGAATGGCTTTAGAGAATGGCTTTAAGGAATGGCATTACGATAAGAGAGGAGAACTGATATGCCAGGGAAGATACGTACCGTTGAAGAAAAGGTGTTGTTCAGGAAAGGGACGGGAGGATATCTGTATTACCGGATTCCCGGCATCCTGCCTGTCCGGGACGCATTGCTTCTGGTCCTGGAGGCGCGCAACAGCAGGCTGGGAGACTGGGGGGACATCGATATCCTGATTCTGCGCAGGGAGCGGGACGGAGAGCTAAGCCAGGTGCACAGGATCGGCGAGTCCACCCTGCCGCCTGACGGAACCATGCGCACCTACAACAATCCGGTGCTGATTCCGGACGGGGAGAGGGTGCACCTGATCTACCACAAAAACTATGAGCGGGCCTTCCTGATCACCAGCCTCGACGATGGGAAGACCTGGAGCGAGGCGAGAGAGATTACGGAGAGCTACCGCCGGTTCCCCTATGAGTGGAATGTCTGCGCCACAGGCCCCGGCCATGGAATCCGGACCGGGACAGGCCGCCTGGTGGCCCCGGTCTGGCTGGCCTTGGGGGAAGTGTCCCGGGACGGGATGACCCGTGCCCACGCCCCCAGCGTGGCGGGCGCGATCTACAGCGACGACCATGGAGAGACATGGCAGGCGGGAGCGTTGGCCCAGGGGCTGGCAAACGGCAACGAGACCACGGTGGCGGAGACGGAAGACGGTAAACTGTTGTTCAACTATCGCAATACAGATGAGTGCAGGAGGCGCGCCCTGGGGCTGTCCTGTGACGGGGGCGAGAGCCTGGAGTCCAGGTGGTTCTGCGAAGAGCTGGTGGATCCGAGGTGCTTTGGCAGCATGGTTTCCACGGCGGAGGGAATCCTGTTCGCCAACTGCGAGGATGCCGAAAGGCGGATCCATCTGACTGTGAAGCGGTCCCGGGACAATGGGGGCAGCTGGGAGAAGGTCTGGGAGGTGGACTCCGTGGGAGGATATCCGGATATCGCCGAGGCGGACGGGAAGGTGTACCTGTTTTATGAGCGCCAGGAAGGCGATGAAATCGGGGAGCTGGTGCTGGCAGCAGGGGTCTGGGACAGGGAAGCGTGACAAAGTGAAATCGTTAAGCAGTATAATATACAGGGGAAAGGTTGGACAGACCATGAACGAAAAATTCAAGGGAATATTTCCGGCATTGCTGACGCCGTTTGACGGACAGGACCGGGTGGACACAGAAGTGCTTGGCAGGCTGGTGGACTATAACCTGCAGAAGGGCGTGGACGGATTTTATGTGGCAGGCAGTACGGCGGAGGTGTTCCTGCTGGATGCGAAAGAGCGCCTGGCCGTCATGGAGGCCGTCAGCAGCCGCGCCGGAGGGAAATGTACCCTGATCGCGCACATTGGCTGCATTTCCACGAAGCAGGCGATTGAATACGCCAGGGAGGCAAAGGAGATGGGCTATGACGCGATCTCCTCCGTGGCTCCTTTCTACTACAAATTCAGCTTTGAGGAGATCCGGAGGTATTACTTCGACATTGTGGACGCGGTGGACCTGCCCATGCTGATCTACAATTTCCCGGCCTTTTCCGGGGTGAACCTGACCACGGACAATATCAGGGAATTCCTGGCGGACGACAGGTTCCTGGGGGTGAAGCACACTTCTTCGGATTTCTATGCCCTGGAACAGTTCAAGGCGGGCTTCCCGGACAAAGTCGTCTACAACGGCTATGACGAGATGTTCCTGGCAGGGCTGTCCATGGGGGCGGACGGTGGAATCGGCAGCACTTTCAACTTCATGGCTGAGAAATATATCGAAATCCGCAGGCTCTTCCAGGAGAATGACATGTCCGCGGCACAGGCCCTCCAGAGGGAAGTCAACACAATCCTGCGGGCGCTGGTGGAAGTGGGCGTGATGCAGGGGGAGAAGGCGATTATGGAGGGGCTGGGCTTTCCGCTGGGGCAGGCCCGGTCTCCCTTCGCCCCTCTGAGCGGGGCGCAGAAGGAGAAGCTGCTGCGCCTGGCGCTTCCTACATTGCAGACAGCTGTGTAATCTTCCGTTTCAGGAACCGCCATGTGGAAAACCGCCTGAAAATAGAAATTTTAGTTGCGAAAGACGTGCTTACTGGCTATAATGGGTTTATGACAATAGAATCCAAGACAGGATTCTATTGTAGATCACAGGCAATAGAATCCTGTCTTGGATTCTATTGTAGATTACGGGCAATGGAATCCGCCCCCGGATTCTGTTGCGGGACCGTGATTAAGAGCATGATTCTAAGGAATTGTCCCCCGTAAGGCGGACAGGGAGGTAACCATATGGAATTCAATAAAACCGTATCCAATCCAATGCTGGTAGGCGCGCTGGAGCTGATGAAGGCCGAGGACACGCCCGCGCACCGCAATATGTTCATGGGAGAGCTGACCAAGGCCAGCTTCCTCACCCCGGCCATCATCGAACCGGCCCCTACGGAGGACGCCGAGGGCAAGCTTGTCCTGGCTCCCAACAGCAAGGTCCAGTTCCCCATGCTGAACACGCCGGACGGCGCGAAATTCTTCATGGCCTTCACGGACGCGGCCGAGTACGACAAATGGCAGGAGAAGAACCAGAAATTCCCCTTCTTCGCCCTGAAGCTGGAGGAATACGCAGCCATGATACTGCGCCGGGATCCCAAGGGGAACCTCTGTCCCGCCCTGGGCATGGTGGTCAATCCCTTCGGGGCCAATATCATCCTGCCCAGAGAGATGCTGGCCGGCATGATGACCGCCAGGGCGGCCCAGGCCAAGCAGGCGGCCCAGAAGCAGAAGAAGTGATTGGGGCCGGCGGTCGGACAAGATGGAAAAAATAGGCTAAAGAAAGCCGCGAACATGTCGATATACTTAGTACAGGAAAGCAGTTCGGCCGACTGCGCCGAGTACAGATTAGATATGGACACCACGGATGGTATTTATGCAGGGAAAGGATTTCCTTGTCTAAATGCCATTTTTTTATGCCGTTCCCGATGGGAAGCAGGAAAGGGATTCCGGGCGCGATGCGATGCCGCTGATGTGACAGATGTATCGGCGTGGCGGAAAGTCTGCAGGGACGGCCATGGGCTTTCGGCAGAGGATGCCGCGGGACCATTGGGGGGACAGGATGGAAACCATAAAAAGTCCGGCGGGAGGACGGGATCCGCATCAGGGAGGATGGGAGACCGGAGAGCCTGCGGGACGGGTGGACATGAAAGAGGGGGAAAGATTTGAAGATTGATTCCGGTACAGTGGGGATGGCGTCGTCCAGAAATTATCATTCCACGGCGGTCTCCATAAGACGGTTTACCGTACTGAAGATGCAGGGGAGCCTGACAGGCCTGAACACTGCCCTGGGCGGAGGGGCGGCGGACGCCCAGGGAAGCGGGTGGGCAGGCGCGAAGAAGGCGCAGACGGGAGCCGGCCAGTCCGCCACGCTCCAGGACTGGCAGGGGAGGCTTCAGAGCAAAGGCTCCAACGTGGCGGTCAGGAACTCCGCCAGCGACACCCTGGCCAATATCCGCCAGACTACCATACGCTATATTTACGACATCCTGTTTTCCGCCAGGAGGAACCGCCTCGGCCAGTGGGGGCAGAACCGGGCCATGACGCCCTATGAGTCCCTGACCCAGCAGGGCGGCGCAGACGCGCAGAACGGGAATGCCCCTTCCGGCAGCCAAAATGCAGGCGGTACGGGCGGCCTGGGCCAGGAGGGGCAGCAGGATCTGTTCCCGGGGAACATCGCCAATATGCGGGTGCTCTCCTATGTGAACGAGACGATAAAAGTGGAATCCGAGGAGACCAGCTTCTCCACAGTGGGCAAGGTGCGCACCGCCGACGGCAGGGAGATTGATTTCAACATTAATGTAGGGATGAGCCGCACCGTCCAGGAGCGCTATATGGAGAGCATGCAGCTAGGCTTCACCATGTGCGATCCTTTGGTCATCAACCTGGACACGGACGTGGCCTCCCTCTCCGACCAGACCTTCTATTTCGACATAGACGCGGACGGGGAGCTGGACGAGATATCCCAGCTGGGCGCGGGCAGCGGATACCTGGCATTAGACAAGAACGGCGACGGCCAGATCAACGACGGCAGCGAGCTCTTCGGCACCGCCAGCGGCAATGGCTTCGCGGATCTGGCCCAGTATGATGAGGACGGCAACGGCTGGATCGACGAGAACGATGCCGTCTGGGATAAGCTGAAAATTTGGTGCAAGGACGAGGAGGGCAACGATGTGCTCTACAGGCTGGCGGACAAGGGCGTAGGCGCCATCTGCCTGCAGAACGTTTCCACGGATTTCACCTTAAAGGGCAGTTCCGGCCAGACCCAGGGCGCTATCCGCAACAGCGGCGTGTTCCTCTACGAGAACGGCGCGGCGGGCACGGTGCAGCATGTGGACGTGGCGAAATACCAGGCCCAGGCCTGAGGCAACAGGACAATTTGATATGAAATCAGAGAGAAAGACGGCTTTTCGGGAAGAGAAGCTGTCTTTTTTCATGCATAATTCCATTCCGTTAGGGCAAACTGTTAGCGAGAAAACGAATATCACAGATTTTGGGATATTTGGATATCAATATCAGTTTGCTTTGAAAGAAGAAGGAAGGGAAGGCAGCTATGAGAAAAAACAGAAGGAACAATGCGAAAAAGGAGCGCACCATCATGATCGCGTCATCGGTGTTCGTGCTGGCGGCACTGACCATGACGGGGATCTACATGAAGTCCAACAACACGGAGGAGCAGGGCGACGGCTACACCATCGACTTCACGGCCCTGGAGGACAATGTGGAGAACAAGCACGAGGAGATTGCCCAGAACAAGCCGGTGGAAGAAAAGGCGGATACGAAGAAGGATGATTCCGCAGACAAAGCGCCGGATGCCACGAAGGAAGTCGCCGGAAAGGACGACGACCTGGACTATCTGCCCATGGAGGCGGGCTCACCGCTGGTGACCATACCGGGGCTGACGGACGGCGTCGCGGAGGGGATGCCGGAGGATATAGGGGGCCAGGACACCATTGCCCAGGAGCCTGAGGTATCGATGGAGAAGCCGGAAGCGGGGGCGGATTCCGATGCTGACGCCACGGCCACGCCGGATGCGCCCCAGGAGGAGGCAGGCGCCGCCGAGGATACAGGGGCAGGGGAGGAGGCCGACAGCACGGACGGCAGCGCGGTATCCGTGCCGACCCTGCATTTTGCGGAGAGCGAGGGTCTGCTGCGCCCGGTGAGCGGCGAGGTGCTGATTCCCTTCAGCATGGACGGCGGCGTCTATTTCTCCACGCTGGACCAGTTCAAGTACAATCCGGCCCTGATGATAGCGGCGGAGCAGGGAGCCGCGGTGGCGGCCTGCGCGGACGGACAGGTAATAGCTGTTTTTGAGGACGAGGAAATCGGGCATGCCCTTACGGTGGATCTGGGGGACGGCTATCAGATTACTTACGGCCAACTGGATGCGATACAGGTGGCGGAGGGCAGCTATGTGGAGCCGGGCCAGGTCATTGGCTTCATTGCGTCGCCTACCAAGTATTTCAGCGTGGAGGGAAGCAATCTGTACCTGAAACTCACCATGAACGGCGCTCCCGTGAATCCGGAGACGCTGCTGCAGTAAAAGCGTGGGAAGAATGCGTGAACCCGGGCTTGTGAAATGGGCGCCTAGGTTTGGGTTTGGACGGCATGGGCAGATGGGCCCGGGTTGGAGGTTGACGTGTATATTGTTGGCGGATTGATTAAGACCATGTCCAACGGAGACATCAGGGATGGATACATCCGGGTTCTGGACGGAAAGATTGCGGAGATCGGAAAGCGGGACGGCGCCCTGTGCCCCGCTCCCGGCGAGCGGGTCATCCTGGCGAGGGACGGCCTGATCATGCCGGGACTGATAGAGGCCCATTGCCATATGGGCATCACGGAGGAGAAGAAGGGCATGGAGGGGGACGACTGCAATGAGACGGTAGACCCGGTCACCCCCTGGCTGCGGGCTGTGGATGCGGTGAACACCATGGACGCCGCCTTTGACGACGCCGTCCGGGCGGGCATCACCTCGGCCATGATAGGCCCCGGCAGCTCCAACGTGGTGGGCGGCCAGTTCGCCTTTCTGAAGACCAGGGGACGGCGGGTGGACGACCTGGTGGTGAAGGCCCCTGCGGCCATGAAGGTGGCCTTCGGGGAGAACCCCAAGGTCAACTACTCCGGCCAGGGGAAGAGCCCCTCCACCAGGATGGCCATCGCCGGACTGCTGCGGGAGGAGCTGACGAAGGCCATGGCCTATAGGGACAGGAAGAAAAAGGCGGCGGAAAGCGGGGAGGGCTTTGAGGAAGACTTCCGGCTGGAGTGCTGGATGCCGGTGCTGGAGCGGGAGATTCCCCTGAAAGCCCATGTGCACCGGGTGGACGACATCTTCACGGCAGTGCGGATCGCAAAGGAATTCAACCTGAAGATGACCCTGGACCACTGCTCCGAGGGGCATCTGATTGCGGAGGAACTGGCGGCGGAGGGCTTTCCGGCCATCGTAGGCCCCGACCTGGCCAGCAGAAGCAAAATCGAGGTGCAGAACATGGCCTTCAAGACCGTGGGCGTCCTGAACCAGGCCGGGGTCATCACCGCCATCACCACGGACCATCCGGTGTCATTGATCCAATCCCTGCCCCTGTGCGCGGGGCTGGCGGTGAAGTCGGGCCTGGCGCTGGAGGAGGGTTATAAGGCCATCACCATCCATCCCGCCCTGATCTGCGGCGTGGCGGACAGGGTGGGGAGCCTGGAGGTGGGGAAGGATGCGGACATTGCCGTCTTCACCGGGAATCCCATGGAAGTGTTCACACGGACGCTGTATACCATCATCGACGGGGAAATCGCATATGAGGCCGACAAAGCGGAGGAGGCAGTTTGACGGGGAGGTCTGTCAGGCTGCCGTTACTGTTTGCGGCTTCGCCGCCCACAGCAACATGATGCACATATACAATAGAATTCAAAGGCAAGATGCCATTTGCCAAGGATAGTTTCTCCGAAAATATTAAAGAGCCACTGTTCACATCTGATCAGCGACTCTTTTCTTTCTGGCATTGTGTTTCAAGGAAATTATTCCTTGTCATTAACCAATCATTCCACCCCCAATGCCTTGAAAACAGCATCCTCTGCGCTATTGTAGAAAATCAGGTTGAAGCTGCTGATAAGGTCAGCGGGGACGGTGGCCAAATCCACCGCCGAGGTCATTGGCAACAACACTTTTTTTGCTCCGCTGTCCAGGCATACTTGCAGTGCGTTTGCCAGTTCCTCCACCTTCATCATGGTGCCGCTGATGCTGATCTCACCCAGCACAGCCAGGGAACTAAGCGTTGGCTTTCCCAGTGCGATAGAACAGATTGCGATTAAGGTTGGCAGAGCGAGCCTGCTGGTCATTCCGATGCCCTGCAGATCCTGATAATTCACGATGTAGTCCTTCGTTGTGGTGCTGATTGTGCCGCTGATGCGGTTTGCGTTTGCTTTCAGAAAATTAAATGCTGTGTTGGCGGCCTCTCTGCAATCCCGGTCAGAGCCTATGCCTGTACGCTCAAACTTGCCGTTTCCGGGGAGCATCTGGCTTTCCAGGCGGAACACGCCCATCATGCCTGATTTGCCATTCCCAACGGTATAGACCTGCCCCGGATTACATATTCCCTCCGGGATAAGTTTTCCGCCGCCCTGTTCTGGCACGGACACATAGTGTTCCTCGAAGGTATCGTTATCAATATACGAGAAATTAACATCGTAAAACTCCATACCACCCAGCTTTTTAAGCTGTTCCTTGACACGGCGGCGCATTTCAAGGGAGATGGCGAGGATTTCCTCCAGTTCTTCTTTTGAAAACTCTCCGTCAGGATAGACCAGTTTCAAAAAGCCTCCAACCATCTTACGGACAGCTATCGTATCCCTCTGATTCAAGTTCTTGCCAAGCCGGAAATGCTTGTCCAGGGCATCGCCGTACTGCTCCTTCCGCAGTTCCCGGAGAAATTCCGCCAGATAGTCGGTAATAAACCCATAGTCATTTGTAAAATGCCCTGGGCGGAACTTGGGGATTTCCCAGCCGGGGAGGTAGCAGTGCATACGGTCAAGAAAGGCTGTATCCGTCCCCATTTCTGACGGGAACGGCTCAAACAGGCTGGATGTTTTCAGGAGTACATCTACGCTCTGATTGATATTCCCGACAAACACCATAGACGCAGAGGCGGCTTTTTCCTCTTTTCCACGGGCAAAGGAACCGGATGCCATATAGTCCTTCATGATCTGGATACCGTCTTTATCCTTGAAGTTGATACCCGCTACCTCGTCAAAGGCCACGCAATCCCACAGCCCTACAAGCCCGACCGTCTTTCTGCCCATATTATAAAACAGGTTCGCCACAGTCGTCTGACCGCCGGAAACAAGGATGCTGTTAGGAGAGATTTCTTTATACAGGTGGGATTTTCCCGTACTGCGAGGGCCAAGCTCACAGAGGTTAAAGTTGTTCTCCACCAGCGGCAGCATCCGGGCAAGCAAGAGCCACTTCACGCGCTCCTCCAATTCGTCTGGTTCCATGCCGATAGAGCGCAAAAGCACATCGATCCATTCCTCCTTGGTAAATGCCTTGCGTCCTGCTTTCAGTTCCTCCATATCCACATGGGGCATTTGGATTGGTGTCAGTTTATAAATGCGGATCGGGTTTCCGTTTTTCTTATCTTCCTCAACATACTCATACTCCAACTGGACAATGCACCAGATGCCCCCGCAGAGCAAGCGGTCATACTTAGTCGGGTAATCTTCGTGGATAGGGATGTTTTTCAGGCCAAGGTTAGAAAACTCAGCCTCATAGCGGTCTTCCTTAATGTTCAACATAACTGTAATTTTATCAATGACTGTGTGGCTCCCTCGCTGGCGGAGCATAGACAGTATTTTTTGTGCCTCATCCGGGCGCACGAAGTTGTCAGCAAGGATGCGCTTGACACTGCCCACACCCTCCTCGATAACTTCCGGGTCGTCCGAGCTGCAATACTGCCCCAGCAGGAACTCTAAGACATAGACGGGAACGTTGGCGCCTTCTTTGATTTTTTTCGTCAGATCCTTGCGAACAATCTTCCCATCGAACCACTGGCGGAGCTTGCCCTTCAGGACAGCTCTGCGATCTTCACTCTCTGTTATATCTGGCATGGTGCTACCTCCGCAGACGTATTATATACCAAATCCGAAGTCATCCGCAAAGGCAAGATCCATAAGCATGGGGTGGCGGAAAACCTCTAAACCTGTGTTATCATCATATACAACAAGGAAATACTGCTTATCCCTGTCATATCGTTTGTCCTTGAACTGGAACTTCATTCGGAACATACGCTTTAGCGCATCCGAATCCCGACTGTCGGCAAATAAGCTAACCTCGTTGGAAATACGCTCATTGTCCTCCGACATGAAGAACATTTTATAGGTCGTTGCTTTGACCGTATCGCTGACAGGCTCCGACTGGATAAATTCCAATATGGTGATTTTATTGGTGATCTTCTGGACCATGCTGACCAGGGCGATCTCAGCGTTCTTCGTTTCGATATGCCCCTTTTCCATCCGTATATCAATGACCGGTACAAGCATTTCCTGCGGAGAAGACCCGCCGTGGACATAGTTCTGACCGCCCCCGGCAACCTTGAACACATTGCTGCTGACAGGGAAAGATACAACTTTTGGATCATTGTTCCGCAATACGGTTCCCATGCTCATATTCGCAATCCCATTATCCATAACAGGCGCAGAGGATACAATGAATCGGCGGTTCACAAAAGCTCCCTTATCGCTTACACCGCCAATCTTGCCGCTTTCGGTCACTTTGTCACGCTTGTAAATAAAGCCGTGATCGGCTGTGACGATGAAATGAATCGTATTTGCGCCGACCGCAATACGATGAATCAAATCAATAATTTCCTGGATTGCTTCCTGACAGGCGGAAAACACCTCGTTTTCTGTATTCAGTTTATCGCCGCGGGCATCAATCTGATTATGGTAGATGTAAACTACCTGTTTCCCGGTAATGATCTCCCGCAGTTCCATTTTTTTTAGAGCTTTCATATCATCAAATTGGACGCAGACGCTTCCAGGTACATAGGATTGTAAAACCTTTTCCCGCCCGGCCAGGCTGTCGCAAAGAACATCATCTACAAGCACCTGGTAGTCGTCCGTCATGGTCAGAGACTTATGGGGGAGCAGCGCAGCCATGCCCAGCCGGGTGTAGGAGGGCAGGACGCCAAGCTGGATCTCCAGCTTCGCAAAGACGCACTTAGGAGCATCCTGCATCCTCTGGAACAATTCCCGACCGACCTCAAAGCGGAGCGCATCGGAGATGATGACAACAACACGGTCCTTTGCGTTTTTAATATGCCGGGAAAAGAAGTCAACTTGCGCCGGAATACTTGTAAGCGAATCCCCATCGACAAGTCCGGCGTTCCATTTGGGGAGCAATTTGGCCAGGAACTCATTGGTATAGATGTTTTCTGCCAATTCCCGGAGCATTTCAAAATCAGCCGTGTCCGCAAGCTGGTCATAGGCAAAGTAGAACCGCCTGTACGCAGAATCAATCTGGCAATCTGTATTCCGGTACTTATCCACAATAGCCTTGAACCCATCCGGACAATGATAGGCGGCGGCAGTTATCAGATGATATGCGCTGTCAAGAAGGCTGTAGGACTGTTCCATCTGCGGGCCAAAGTGCATCTTTTGCCGTTTTTCACAGACCTGCGGAATCGTCAGAGTCCCCAGCTTCGCGCCAATGTCCTCGTTCAGGAGCCTGTCAGTCATCCACTTGATGATAATCTGGTCAATGCAGAGGAATGTATCGCACCCCACCAAATCCTCCGGCAAGTATCCGGCAAAGACCGTTCCGGCATTCAAACTTTTTGCGACATGAGCGGACAGTGCATCGTAGGTTTCCCGATAGATCACGCTATTCATCAGGTTGTCGAGAAAGGCGATAATATTGCCGGACTTATAGGACTGGAACATCTTCCATGGTTTTGG
>NZ_CAPDXS010000076.1:0-25311 GCF_948601915.1 uncultured Acetatifactor sp.
AGTGTTTATGCGGGATATCGGCTTTTGTAAACTATTCAAGTGTTTAAAACGGGATTATAGCAAAAATTTTTCTGTCAGGTGTCTGCTGCCAGCAGATTTTTCCTCATTTACCGCAAAAATTTTCCAAAACTTCCTGGCGATATGTTATAATACCCTTACCGACCAGGAGGTTTCCCATGACAGTCTACGAGAAAGCGTTGGAACTATGGCATCAAAAAAGCATAACCACGGACGCCGCTCTGGCCGAAGCCCTGAACAGCCACAGCATCGCTTTCGCCTTCCATTCCGGGAAAATCGAAAACGACTGCATCACCTATCACGATACCAGGGAAATCTTCGAGCATGACGGCGTCACCTCCTACACCGGCGATCTGCGGACGCTGTTCGAGATCCGAAACGCAAAAGAGGCATATGAGCTGTTCCTGAAGTCCTTCGGGCAGAAGCGCCCTCTGGATGAGGCTTTCCTGAAGGAGCTGCAGCTCCAGCTGACCCACGGCACCTACGATACCAGGCGCTGGCAGATGGGCGAGCGCCCCGGCCAGTATAAGCTTCACGACTATGTGACGGGGCGGAATGAGGCGGGGGCTCCTCCGGAGGATGTAGAGGAGGAGATGGCAGAGCTGCTGGAGGAATTGCAGGATATTGCCCCTGAACAGACGCTGACGGCAGCGGCATATTTCCATGCAAAGTTCGAGAATATCCATCCTTTCGCGGACGGCAACGGGAGAGCCGGGCGGCTGGCCATGAATTATCTGCTGGTCCTCCACGGGCATCCCCCCATCATCATCCACGAGGAGGACCGAAAGGAGTATTATGCCGCCCTGGAGGCGTGGGATACGGGACAGGATTTGGTGCCGCTGCGGAATTTCTTAAAGAGCCAGACCGAAAAGACCTGGGAGAAGCAGATTGCAAAATCGGAAAGGAAAAAGCTAAAATCCAACAAAAATTCAGAAAAACCTTGATATGCTCCCCCATTTATGTATATAAGAAAGAGAGAAAGATAGCAATCTTTCAAATCTATCTCCGCTTACCGATAGCGGAGCCGAAACAAATAATCGGATCCAAATGATTCGTAAGGATTCTTTCTCCGGCAGGACCCTTGCTTTTTACAGGAAAGGCCCTGTCGGATATCCGGAAAACCCATGCCGACTTAACGGCAGAGCTACAGGCAGTGTTTTCTATATCCCATACATCCCCAGATAAGCCCTCGTATTCCGGCACATCTCCTCAAAAAGCTTCCTTGCGTCCTCCAATCCGCAGGTCACCAGCGGGTCGCCCGCAAAGGCCTGGAAGATGCCCTCCACGTCCCGTCTGGCAATCGCCTCCGACAGCGTCTCCTGCTCCCCGCAGATCCTGGCTATCAACGGGTAGATGGACTGCGGGATGCTCCCCGCGAAGACCGGGGTCAGGCTGCCCGCCCGAAACACCGCGTTGGTCTCCACCACCGCCCCCAGCGGCAGGTTGGGAATCTGCCCCCGGTTGGGGATGTTGACATTGGTGACCAGTTCGGTCAATCCCAGCAGGGCACGAATCTGGTTCACGCCCTCCTCGCCGGTGCCGCTTATCTTCACCTCTTCCTCCCCGCTCACCAGCCGGGCGCTCCTTTCCAGGCGCTTTGCCAGATCCTCCTTGCGCCACGACACAGGCGTAAGCCCGAAATGCATCTCCCTGACCCGCTCAGGGCTCTCCAGATACCATTTCCCTTCGCAGAACTCCGCCAGGTGTCTGTCCCCTGCCGCCGCGATCTGGCCAAAGCGCAGGAACAGATCCATCTTCACCTTCTCGTCGCAGGCGAAGGCATTGTTCATCCAGTTGCTGTCCGCAGGGTCCTCTCCCCCACGTCCGTCCGGATGCTTTTCGCAATATGCACGGTAAACCGGGAACAAATCCACGTCCCGGTACCTTGCCTCCGTGAGCCAGGTGAAATGGTTCACGCCCACAGGATTGACCTTGATCTCATGCCGCTCCACCGCCGGGATGCCAAGCTCCTCCCGCACTACCTCCCCCAGGAACTTCTGGGTGCCGAACACCTCATGGCAGCAGCCGAAGGCCTTTATCTCCGGGAAGACATGGTACAGCGCCTTCACGCAGAGTGTCATTGGGTTGGTATAATTGATGACCCAGGCATCCGGACAGCAGCTCCTGATGCCCTCCGCGATGGCCTCGTACATGGGGACGGTGCGCATGGCCCGAAGTATCCCTCCAGGGCCGCTGGTGTCGCCCACGGACTGATAGATGCCGTACTTCTCCGGCGTATGGACATCGGACTCCATCTCGTCAAAGGTGCCGGGCAGGATGGACAGGATGACGAAGTCCGCCCCGGTCAGGGCCTGCTCCAGCGTCTCTACCGCTTTGTAATGCCATGTGGTCCTGGCCCCTTTGGCGGAATTGAATCTGTTGCCGATGATTTCATTGTTCTTAGCCGCCTGTATGTCGATGTCATACAGATCGACTCTTCCGCTGATGTCCTCACAGGTCATCAGGTCGCTCATCAGGCCCCAGGCCCAGCCCCTGGAACCGCCGCCCACGTAGGCGATTTTGATGTCCTCTGCTTTGCTGCCATTGTACCTCATGTCTTTCTCTTCCTCCTTATCCGCACAGCCTCTCTTTGGCCTCAATCCTACAGCGTCACGCCCTGCTTGAGGATTGCCATATCGTGATATCCCGCTTCCTCGCTGCGGACCTTCCTGCCCGATGCCACTTCCAGCACATAGCGAAACAGTCTCTCGCTCTCCTCGTCCATGGAACCGTCCTCCGCCAACACGCCCGCGTTGAAGTCGATCCAGCCGGACTTTCTTGCGGCCAGGGCGGAATTGGTGGAAATCTTCACCGTAGGCACAGGGCAGGCGAAGGGCGTCCCCCGCCCTGTGGTGAACAGCACGATATGCGCTCCCGCCGCGGCCAGCGCCGTAGAGGCCACCAGATCATTTCCCGGCGCACTTAAAAGGTTCAGGCCGGTCGAAACACCCCTCTTCCATACCGTCTCGCCGTACTGCAGCACGCCCCGCACTGGCGCGCTGCCGGATTTCTGGGTGCAGCCCAGGGATTTTTCCTCCAGCGTGGATATCCCGCCCTTTTTATTCCCGGGAGAAGGATTCTCGTAGATGGTCTGGTTGTGGCTCTTGAAATAATTCTTGAAATCGTTGATCAGGGCCACGGTCCGGCGGAACAGCTCCTCATTGGCGCAGCGGTTCATCAGGATGGTCTCCGCGCCGAACATCTCCGGCACCTCGGTGAGGATGGTAGTGCCGCCTGCCGCAACCAGCTTATCGGAAAAGCGCCCCACCAGAGGATTGGCCGTGATGCCGGACAGGCCGTCGCTGCCGCCGCATTTCAGGCCCACGATCAGCCTGTCCGGGCTGACAGGCTCCCGCCGAAAGGTGGCGGCATGTCTGATGAGGGATTTTACGATTTCCAGCCCCTGCTCCACCTCGTCCACACACTCCTGGGCTACCAGGAACTTCACCCTTTCCCCATCATAACCGCCGGAATGCCCACCTTCCATAGAAGAGGCGCATTCCATGATATAGGGCTTCAGGACATCGATATTGCTGTTCTCACAGCCCAGTCCCAGCACCAGCACGCCGCCCGCGTTGGGATGGTTGACCAGATCCGCCAGTATCCTTCGGGCGCATTCCTGATCCTCGCCCATCTGGGAACAGCCGTAAGGGTGGGGGAATGCGACGACCTCCTCCACGGTGCATTCCGGAGAAGCATCCGATTCCGCGCCCGGGCCGGTACCGCGGAAAGCGCTCCGGAAATCCGCTAGCCACCTGTTGGCCTGTGCCGCAATGGCAGTGGCTACATTGTTGACGCAGCCCACGGTGGGAATGATCCAGATTTCATTGCGCACCCCTACTCTGCCGTCCGGACGCAGGAAGCCCCGGAAGGTCGGTGCCGCTTCCCGGCCTTCTGCTGCATTGCCCAGCCCCCTCTCTCCGTCTCTTTGCATGGGCATCCCTCCCGCTTCGGAATCTGAGGCCTCAGTGTCGAAGACAGGAGTGTATTCATATTCCAGCAAATCTCCCAGCGCCGTCTTCAGGTTATGGGTATGAATCCAACTGCCAGCCATCACGGCATCCTTGGTATTCCCGATGGGATGACCATACTTGACGACCGCCCCGCCCGCAGGGATATCGCGGATCGCCATCTTATGGCCTGTGGGAATCGGCTCCAGTGCCGTAATCTTACCCCCTGAAATATCCACTTCCTCTCCCGCAGCGATGTCCCGCAGCGCCACCATTACATTGTCGTTTTCATGTATCCTTATGAAATCCTGCATAACGCCGCCCTCATTCCATTCTCTCTGATATCCTCCTGAAAGCGGACGACCGCATCAGTCAATCCCACTGTCCGGTTCAAATCCTGCCCGAAAAAGTCCACTCGGTCAAGAAATGCCCTCACAAATTCCCTGCTGTCCTTCCCACAGTTGTCGCGGAAGAACTCCAGCACCTCCATGTCGTCCAGGATGCGGTACTCCTGCCCGCTCCTGTAGCCGATAAGCGCCCCTTCCCGAATCTCCCGGGAGTGCCCTTCTTCCGTAGCGTCCCCTTCTCCCATGGAATGTACCCCTTCCATAAGACGCTCCCCCGGATGCCCCCCTTCCGTCCCCTGATAGAACGCAATCAGCGCCGCCAGCGAAAAAGCCAGCCGCTGCGGAATCCTGCCGAACCTCTCCACATATCCCAAAAGGCTTGGCAGGCACCTGGCCCGCCATTTGGAGACGGAATTCAGGGAGATGGAAAGCAGCGCATGCCGCACATACGGATTCTCGAACCGCTCTATCACCGCCCTGGCAAATCCCTTAAGCTCCTCCTCCGGCAAAGCCAGAGTGGGAATCACCTCCTCAAAGATCGTCCTCTCCATGAAATCCCGGATATCCCCATCCTCCATAGACTCCTTTACGGTATCATTCCCGCACAGGAAAGACGCCAGCGCAAAGGAGGTGTGCGCGCCGTTCAGGATGCGCACCTTTCTCTGCTTATAAGGCTTTTGGTTCTCCGTGAAGATGACCGGCAGCCCGGCCTGGGGCAAAGGAAGCTCTCCGCTGATATCTGCCGGGCTTTCGATGACCCACAGCGCAAAAGGCTCCCCGATGACCATAAGCCTGTCCTCATACCCCAGCACTTCCCATTCCTTCTGCGCGGCATCCCTCGGATAACCCGTGACGATGCGGTCTACCAGCGTGGAGGTGAAGACGCAAGCTTCCTCCACCCATGTCCGGAAGCCCTCCCCCAGCTTCCAGAGGTCGATGAACTGCATGACGCAGCTTTTCAACATGCTGCCATTGTCATCTATCAGCTCCACCGGCAGCATCACCAGCCCCTTCTCCCTGTCGCCCCCGAAAGCCTCATATCGATGGTACAGGAATTTCGTCAGCTTTCCAGGGAATGTCCCGGGCGGCTCCAGCTCGAACCTGTCCTTTCCATCGAAGACGATCCCCGCCTCAGTGGTATTGGACACCACGAACCGCAGGGTGTCCAGCCGGGCCAGCTCCCTGTATCTGTCATACTCGCCGTATGGATTCACTGCATCCGCGACGCAGGTTATCTGCCTGTTCTGAACCTGTGCCCGGCCGTCCACCATCCCCCGCAGGGACACCGTGTACTGGCAGCCCTGCCTGTGGAAGTCCTCCAGGCTCCCGGATTCTCTGGGCTTCACCAGCACCACATCCCCGTCAAAGAACCCCTGTCCATTTGCGACGTCAATCATATAGTCGACAAATCCCCGGAGGAAGTTCCCCTCCCCGAACTGCACCACCCTTACAGGCCGTTCCTTTTTGCCTGTCGTCGCCTTTCCAAAAATCTCCATCGGTTCTCCCCCTGATTTCCGCTTATGTCCGGTTCCTCCATATGCCTGCATCGCAAATCCGGCCGCCAAGAATCCGTGTCCTCCCTTATCCTTGCTCCCGATACCATGTAAGCCCTTACATTTCTCATCTTACTTCAGAAAGTTTTTTCCGTCAACAGCAAAATCAAATAAAATCGAATTGTTAAAAAAATATCTTGCAAAAAAAAATGCATTTGCTATAATTCAGATAGGACTTTTTTGAAACTACTTACATTGTGCCGATGAGGAAGACCAATGACGATTTACGATATCTCCGAAAAGGCCGGTGTCTCCATCGCCACCGTCTCCCGAGTGCTCAACGGCAGCAGCAGCGTCAGCGAGCGGACGAGACAGAAGGTGCTGGACACCATCGAGCAGTACGGGTATACCCCAAACGCTTTCGCCAGGGGCTTAGGGCTGAACACCATGAAGACCATCGGCATCATGTGTGCAGACAGCTCCGACCTGTACCTGGCCAAGGCTGTCTACTATATCGAGCAGAAGCTCCGTGCCCACGGCTATGACAGTCTCCTGTGCTGCACCGGCTATGAGCTGGAGTCCAAGGCGGCATCCATGGACCTGCTGATTACGAAGAAAGTGGACAGCATCATCCTGGTGGGCTCCAATTTCGTCTATGAAAAGGAGCAGGACAACCGATACATCGCGGAGGCCGCAGCCCAAATTCCGGTGATGTTGCTGAACGCGTCCTTTGACGCACCCAATGTGTACAGCGTCCTGTCCGATGACTACACATCCATGTATAAGGCCACGAGACAGATGCGCGCAGGCGGCATAGAGGACATCCTGTACTTCTATAACTCCGATTCCTACAGCGGCAAGCGCAAGCTTTCCGGCTTCCTGGCCGCAATGGAGCAGGCTATTCCCGGAACCGGGCCGCTGGTAGAGTTCTATCCTGGCTCCCATGAGGATATCCACGCCATGATTCGGCATCTGGAAGCGGTTCGCGAAAAGGGTATAGGTTTCCACGGTGTCATCGCCGCGGACGACACGCTGGCGTTGGCTGCCGTCAAATATGCCAGGGCGGCCGGGTATAGGATTCCGGAAGAGTTCTCCGCCATAGGCTACAACAATTCCATGCTCACCGGCTGCTGCGAGCCGGAACTGACTAGCATCGACAACAGGCTGGAGACCCTTTGCCAGCACCTGATTACGACACTGCTGGGCATCCTGGAGGGAAGAGAGATGCCGAAGAAGACTGTCTTCTCCGGCGAGATCATCGAGCGGGGCACCACCCGCAGACTGCGCGGAGGAACGAAACAGAACTCATAAAAATTCGAATGGAGGGAAAGAACATGAGAGAGTTTATGGACAAGGATTTCCTGTTGGAATCCGAGACAGCGAAGAAGCTGTTCCACGATTATGCGGAAAACACACCGATACTGGACTACCATTGCCACATCAATCCCAGGGAGATAGCGGAGGACCGCCATTTCGACAACATCACCCAGGTATGGCTGGGCGGAGACCACTACAAATGGCGCCTGATGCGCTCCTTCGGCGTGGAGGAGAAATATATTACAGGGGACGCTTCTGACTATGAGAAGTTCTGCAAATGGGCGGAGTGCCTGGGCAAGGCCATCGGCAATCCCCTGTTCCACTGGAGCCACCTGGAGCTGCAGAGATACTTTGACTACCACGGCGTATTGAACAAGAAGACGGCTGACGAAGTCTGGAAGCTCTGCAATGAAAAGCTGGCCCAGCCCTCCATGAGCGCCCGCAGCCTGATCAAGCGCAGCAACGTGACCCTGATCTGCACCACAGACGACCCTGTGGATTCCCTGGAATGGCATAAAAGAATCGCGGAGGACGACACTTTTGACGTAAAGGTCCTGCCCGCCTGGCGGCCCGACAAGGCCATGAACATCGAGAAGCCCGATTATCTGGACTATCTGGATAAGCTGTGCGAAGCCGCCGGCATGGGCGAAATCAACAGCTTCGCTTCCCTGAAGGAAGCCCTGAAGAAGCGGATGGAATTCTTTGCCTCCTGTGGATGCAATGTGTCCGACCACGGCCTGGAATATGTCATGTACTATCCCGCCAGCGACGATGAGATCGAGGCGATTTTCTTAAAGAGGCTCAACCGGATGATGCCCACCAGGGAAGAGCAGCTGAAGTTCAAGACGGCCTTCATGCTGTTCCTGGGCCGGGAGTACCACAGGCTGGACTGGGCCATGCAGCTCCACTTCGGCTGCAAGCGGGACAACAATACAAAGATGTACGAGCTGATCGGCCCCGATACCGGCTACGACTGCATCAACAACGACGCTCCCTCCGCGCAGATGGCTGATTTCCTCAATGCCCTGTGCAAGACCGACGAGCTACCCAGAACCATCCTCTACAGCCTGAACCCCAACGACAACCAGTCCATCGGCACCATCATCGGCTGTTTCCAGGACTCCAGCGCCGTGGCAAAGGTACAGCAGGGCAGCGCCTGGTGGTTCAACGACCACAAGATTGGCATGCGGGAGCAGCTGATTTCCCTGGCGAACCTGGGCAATCTGTCCGGCTTCGTGGGAATGCTGACGGATTCCAGAAGCTTCCTGTCTTACACCAGACATGAGTATTTCCGCAGGGTGCTCTGCAACCTGATTGGCTACTGGGTAGAGGGCGGCGGCTTCCCGGCGGATATGGATACGCTGTCGGAGATCGTGAGGGATATCTCTTATTATAATGCGGTGCGGTATTTTAAGTTCGATATCTAGAATCGACAGTGGTTTCAGTGATTGATATTTCAATGATCGATAGAAGCAAGGGGCGGCAGTTTACCAACTGCCGCCTCCTCTATGTCTCCCTGTTTTTTTCCATCATTCCCATGCTCCGTATTTCCTGAATGACTTCCCCATAGGGCCTGCTCTTGCCGAACAGCATGGTGGTGCCCAGCACAAAGCCGTCCATTCCTAGGGGAGCGAACTTCTGTATCTTGTCCGCGCTGCAGGCTCCGTCCCAATAGGCCCTGAAGCCTATGTCATTCGTACTCCGCTTCCGGATGGATGTAGACTGTATCGCCCCTGCGGAGCTTACGCAGGAAGATTTCGATGTTGTTGTTGGGGTGCTCGACCATCAGGTGCACGTCCAGGGGCTTTTTTGTGGCCGATGCAATGTAGGCCATGTCGTTTACTATGACCGGAACTTCACTCCGGTTCTGCAGAACGAGGATTTTATCATTTGCTTCAGGGGCACGGCTGCTTCTAGGGCTCCTTTGCAAATATCTCCTCCAGAGCCTCCCCCATCCGCTCCACCAGCCCCACCACCAAAGCGTTGCCCATCATGAACCTGCGCTTGTTCAGGGGCATCTCCACCACCTTCCCCTCCGTCAGGCAGTACTTCGTATGGTCTGTGGGAAAGCCCTGGATCCGCTCGGTCTCCCCCGCCGTCAGGAGCCGGATCCGGCCGGTCCTTTTGTCCTTTACGATATGGGTGGTCCTGCTGAAGCTCCCCTCGGAGGTGAGCATGGTCCTGGCGGGCTTGTGGTATTCGTCCACCATTGGGATGGCGCCCTCGGAAAAGACGTAAGCGTGTCCGCTCGCAGCCTCCCGCAGGAGCTTCTTGGCCCCTTTCAGGTACTGCCAGGTCTTCCGCTGCTCCTTGGAGAGACTCTCTCTGGTCTCGTCGCTGCGGGTGATTTCCGGGGAAGTGTAATACAGCCTCTCCTCCGGGATGAAATAGTTCTCCTCCACATCCCCCTGCTCCATGATGTCCCCCAAGGTCGTCTGTGGGCCCTGATACGACGGTGTTGTCTTCGCCGTGTAGACCATGCCGTCCCGCATCACGCCCGCGTTCTCGAAACCGAACCGGAAAGAGGCGGACAGCTCCCCCAGGCTCTCCGGCAGCTCCTGGGCCTTGATCTGCTCCGCTCCGACAGAGCCCACCGGAAATGTCCCGGCAAAGAAGCCTGCCGCGGAAATCAAAGCCGCCGCGCCGGCCTTCCGCGCCTCTCCATCTGCTGCATCGACCTTCCGCACCTCCTCGGCCACCACATCGTCCTTCCGCGCCTCTCCGTCTGCCACGTTGGCCTTCCGCACCTCCCCATCTGCTGCATCGACCTTCCGCGTCTCCCCATCTGCTGCATCGACCTTCCGCACCTCCTCGGCCGCCACACCGGCCTTCCGCGCCTCCCCGGCCGCCCTCCGTCCATACCCTGCGGCCCTCTCCTGTCTGCCGCAGCATGCCGTATCCTCTCTACAGGCGAAAATGAATATGCGCCTGCGCCTCTGGGGAAGCCCGTAATCCGCCGCATTGATGACCCGCCATTCCACCGCGTATCCCGCGTCCCGGAAGCAGGCCAGCATGATGCCGAAGTCCCTGCCGCGCTGGCTTGCGGGGGATTTCAGGAGCCTGTCCACGTTTTCCAGCAGCACGAAGGGAGGCCGCTTCACCTCCAGGACCTTGCGGATCGACCACCAGAGGATGCCCTTCTTCCCCTCCAGCCCCCTGGAGGTGGCCAGGGAAGATGCCACGGAATAATCCTGGCAGGGAAAGCCGCCCACCAGCAGGTTGAAGTCCGGTATCAGGCTCTTGTCCACCTCCTCGATGTCCACATTGGTGGTATCCTGCCCGGCCTTGTCCAGACATGTGCCAAAATGATACACATAGCAGTCATGGGCGTACTGGGTGTTCTTCTCCGCCGGCTCCCACTGGTTGAACCACACCGTGCTCCATTTTTCTTCCCTGGAACGCTCTCCTTCCATAGGATGCCCTACTTCCACAGAATGCTCTCCTTCTGTGGGATACCCTCCTTCCACAGAATGCTCTCCTTCCATGGAATGCTCTCCTTCCATAGAATGCCCTCCTTCCATGGAATGCTCTCCTTCCGTAGAATGCTCTCTTCCCACAGAATGCCCTCCTCCCATGGAACGCGCTCCCCCAATTCTCATATCCTCCGGCCCATGTATGGCATTCAGGCCGCACCGAAAGCCGCCCACCCCCGCAAACAGTTCACAGACAGTCCTCTCCATCGGAGCATTTCCTTTCTTCATCGTATTCGTTCCGTCTTCCGGCTGCAGTCATTCCGCCCCGTCCGCCTGGCTCAGCTGGATGTCCAGGATGACCTCCTCGATGGCCCGGACGCATGCATCGGTCTTCTTCAGGATATCCTTCCCCCAGAAATGCATCACGGTCCATCCCAGGAACAGCAGGCGCTTGTCGATTTCGCTGTCCCGCTCCATGTTGTTCTGAATCTTATTGACCCAGTATTCCCCATTGTTCCCCTTCTCCACCCTGGGCTTGAGCACTTCCCAGTCCTTTCCGTGAAAGAACTCGCTGTCGCAGAAAATGGCAAGCTTGTACTTCGTCAGGCAGATATCGGGACTGCCGGGCAGCGCCTTATAGTTCTTCCGGTAGCGGTATCCCTTCTCCCAAAGGGCTTTGCACAGCGCCACCTCAATGGAGGTATTCTTGCCCCGGATATGGCTCATGGTCCTGCTTCTGGTCTCAGTGACATTCTCGAACGTACGCATTTCAAACCTCTTCCGAAACCCTGCGGGCAGCGCTTCTCTGCCGCATCACCTCGTACATCAGAATGGAAGCCGCACAACTGACATTGAAGGAGGACGCATAGGAATCCTCCGCCATGGGAATGGTGCATAAAAGGTCGCAGCGGTCCTTAAAGTTCTGGTTCAGCCCCATGGTCTCATTCCCGACCATCAGCATCACGGGCCCCTCCAGATTCACGCTCTGCACCGGATTCTCCTTATGGGCCGTGGTCCCGATCAGCCGGAAGTCCGGGAACTCCCTCTTCACATCCGCCACGAAGCCCCACAGCGCATTGTTGTCCGCCACCCTGACCACAGGCAGCTTGAAGAAAGACCCCATGGCAGACACCACCACATCCGGGTCGTAGAGATCCACCCCATGCCCTGTCATGATCAAAAAATCCGCCCCCAGGGCGTCGCAGGAGCGTATCATGGTCCCCAGATTCCCCCGGTTGGAGGGCCTGTCGAAGAGGACGATGAAAGGATTGTCCGACAGCAGGCTCCTCTGCAGCTTATCCTCCCGCATCTCTATGACGGCCATGAGCTCGGAAGTGTCCGTCTTGCCGCTGAGCTCCTGCAGCAGCTCCTCCGTCAGCCGGTAGTTCATCTCCGTCCGCACTGTCCGCAGCAGCTTGTCCGCCCAGTCCGACAGCCTCCCGCCGCCAAACACAAAGGACCTCACATGCCATCCCCGGGCCACGGCCTCGTTGATGCTGCGGACGCCCTCCACGAAGAACTCTCCGGCCCTGTAGCGTTTGTTGCGGTTGGTCTTCAAGACCTGGAAATGCTGGTATACATTATTGCGTGTGAAAATATCTGTCGTCGCCATTCCTGTCCCCTTCCCCGCCTCCGGGCCCATACACCCGCATCTCTCGCATCTCTCCCGTTGCCGCGCCCCTTTCCCATAGGGCTTTGAGAGAGCGCATGCCGCGCATGTCCTACAGTATTGTCATAAAAAGAGGCTGTCACATTCCGGAAAGCAATTGA
The DNA here is from genome assembly GCF_948601915.1 of uncultured Acetatifactor sp. Lineage (NCBI taxonomy): Bacteria > Bacillati > Bacillota > Clostridia > Lachnospirales > Lachnospiraceae > Acetatifactor > uncultured Acetatifactor sp. The sequence goes on from NZ_CAPDXS010000076.1 coordinate 12,309, forward strand.
ATCCCCCTTCCTGCAACAGCCCTCTAAAGTCAACTGAATCAGCCCAAACCGCCGCGGCCTTGTTTCGCTACAGGCCTGGCAATCAATAAGCCTTGGCCTCTTCCTCGCCGTTCAGCACCCGCAGAGCGCCCTGTGCCAGCGCCAGCAGCTCGTCCTCGCCGGGATATACGGTGAAGGGCGCGATCCACTCCGCCCGCTCCTTCAGGGCCGCCACCACGTCAGCGCCGTAGGCGATACCGCCTGTGACGATGATCTGGTCTACCTTGCCGTTCAGCACGCATGCCATGGAACCGATGTCCTTCGCCACCTGCAGCAGGAAGGCCTGCTTGGCCTCGATGGCCTTCTCATCGCCCCCGTCGGCCTGCTTCGTCACCTCGCGCATGTCATTGGTGCCCAGGTACGCGTTGAAGCCGCCCTTGCCCACCATCTTGCCGTATACTTCCTTCTCCGTGTATTTGCCGGAAAAGCACATTTTAATCAACGCTCCGTTGGGAACGCCGCCTGCCCGCTCCGGAGAGAACGCGCCGTCGCCGTCCAGCGCATTGAACACATCGATGACCCTTCCGTTCTCATGGGCGCCCACGGACACGCCGCCGCCCATATGGACCACGATCAGCCGCAGGGACTCATAGGCCTTCCCGATCTCCTTGGCATACCGCTTGGCCACGGCCTTCTGGTTCAGCGCGTGGAAGATGCTCACTCTGGGAAGCTCGGGCACGCCGGAATACCTGGCGATGGGCATCAGCTCGTCCACCACCACGGGATCCACGATATAGGAGGGCACGCCGATGGAATCGCCGATTTCCTTTGCCAGGATGCCGCCCAGGTTGGACGCGTGCTGTCCCTGCACCCCTGCCTTTAAGTCCGCCAGCAGCTCCTCGCTGACCGCATAGGTGCCGCCGGGGATGGGCTTCAGCATGCCGCCGCGGCCTACCACCACATTCAGGCTCTTGATGTCGAAGTTCTTGGATTCCAACAGATCCGTGATGATCTTCTTGCGGAAATCCTTCTGGTCCACGATATTGGCGAACTGGGCTATCTCCTCGGTGGAATGGCGCAGGGTCTCCTCGAACAATAATGTCTCGTCCTCGAACACGCCGATTTTGGTGGAGGTGGAGCCCGGGTTGATGATCAAACTTTTAACAGACATTTCTGTATATCCTCCTGTTCATGACAAATCTGCACTATAAGTTATACTGCTTAACGATTTCACCTGCCGTGAAACCAGACTGCATAACGCTGACTGGTTCAATCGCATGATTACATTAGACAGTATTCAGCGTTATGCGGTATAAGCCTTCTTCTGAAGCTCCTCTGACACCACGGCCGCCAGGGCGATGGAATTCACCTTGGTCTCGAAGCTGTCCGAGCGGCTGGTGAGGATCACGGGAACCTTGGTGCCGGTGAGGATCCCGCCGTTCCGCATGTTCACCATATGTACGATGGCCTTGTATACCATATTTCCGGCATGGATGTCCGGGAAGAGCAGCACGTCCGCGTCTCCCTGGATTTTCCTGTGGGTAGCGCCCTTGTGCTTGGCAGCCTCCGGGTCGATGGCAAGGTCCAGGGACAGAGGGCCGTCGATGACGCAGCCGGGTATCTGGCCTTCCTCGCACATCTTCGTCAGCTCCGCCGCCTCCACGGTGGCGGGCATCTTGGGATTCACCACCTCCACTGCCGCCAAAGGCGCTATCTTGGGCATCTCTATGCCGCAGGCATTGCACACGGGAATGGTGTTCTGGATGATGTGGGCCTTGTCCTCTAAAGTGGGATAGGTCATGAAAGCCACGTCCGTCAGGAACAGCAGCCTGTCGATGGTGGGCACTTCGAATACGGCCACATGGGACAGGGGCTTTCCGGTGCGCAGGCCAACCTCCTTGTCCAGGACGCTCTTCAAGAAGTCCTTGGTGTCGATCAGGCCCTTCATGTACATATCCGCTTTGCCCTCATGGGCCAGCTTCACCGCCGTCAAAGAAGCCGCGATCATGTCCGGCTCATTGATGATCTCATAGTCCGACAGATCCATGCCGATCTCAGCGGCCACTTCCCTAATCTTCGCCTCGTCGCCCACCAGGATCGCGTCCGCGATTCCTCTGGCCTTCGCCTCCTTCACGGCCTCTAAAACCGCGGAATCCTGTGCCACGGAGACGGATACCGTCTTCTTCGCGCACTTCTTGACCCTTGCCATAATGTCGTCAAAACCCTGTTTCATTTCCTGTCTTCTCCCTTTCTGCCCTGAGGGGCATGTTCTTTTTGTCTGATTGTGTTTTGCCAAAGCTGTCCGCTTTTGGACGCAAAACGATAACCGGATGCGTTCCGGTTGCTTGAAAAATCCACTTAGATTGCTTTTCTTATTAAAAATAATAGCACACGGACCGGCAAAATGCAAGAGTGAAAGGCATTGACTATATCCCGGAAAAGCGGTAAACTGATATGTGGGGTTCAAAGCCCTAAAATATTTGTGCGAAAAAGGAGATGTCATTATGTACGAAATGAAACCCGAGTATTATACGGGAATCGAGGCCATCGACCAGGAGCATTCCCGGCTCTTCGACATGGCGCAGGAGACCCAGGACCTGCTGGGAGACAACCTTCTGTATGACAAGACGGAGAAGCTGAACAGCCTGATTTCAGAGCTCATCGATTACACCAAGACCCATTTCGCCCATGAGGAAGATTATATGAGGAGCATCCGGTACGCCGGAATCGACGGACACATGGCCCTGCACCGCAGGTTCGAGGACAGCCTGATGCAGTTCGACCCCGATTCCCTGGAGGACAGGGAAAAGCAGGACGAAATCGCGGAAAAGCTCCTGGGCTTCCTGATCACCTGGCTCATAGACCATATCCAGAGAGTGGACATGGTGTACGCAAACTCAGTCAGACAGTAGAAAAGCAAACAAGACGCTCCGTACATACGGACGCCGGCGCTTCTCATTGAGGCGCCGGCGCTTCCCTGTCCATGATGAACTGCAGAAACTGTCTGGTCCTGGCTTCCCTGGGCGACTCGAAGATCTCCTCCGGCCCGCCCTCCTCCACCACCAGCCCCTGGTCCATGAATACCACATGGCTGGCCACATTCCTGGCGAACTGCATCTCGTGGGTCACGATCAGCATGGTCATGCCCTCCGCGGCCAGATTCCGCATCACGTTCAGCACCTCGCCCACCAGCTCCGGGTCCAGCGCCGACGTGGGCTCGTCGAAGAAGATCACCTCCGGCTCCGTGACGATGGCCCTGGCGATGGCCACCCGCTGCTGCTGCCCGCCGGACAGCTGATGGGGATAGGCGTCCGCCCGATTCGCCAGGCCCACCTTCTCCAGGGCCTTCAGTCCGGCGCTCCTGGCCTCATCCTTCGGCACCTTCCGCGCCACCACCAGGCCTTCCGTCACATTCTGGAGGGCAGTCTTGTTCCGGAAGAGATTGTAATTCTGGAACACGAAGCCCGTCTTCTTCCGCAGCGCGGCAATGTCCTTCCTGCCGATGGCATTCAACTGATAATGGACCCCGTCGAATATCATCTCTCCCTCTTTCGCCCGTTCCAGGAAATTGATGCACCGCAGGAGGGTGGTCTTCCCGGAGCCGCTGGGGCCGATCACGGTCACCACGTCCCCCTTCTCCACCTTGATGTCCACTCCCCGGAGGACTTCCATGTCCCCGAAGGATTTCTTCATATTCTTGATTTCCAGCATACGCACTCCTCAATCTGTGACCGCCGATCTATCGGCATGGATTCCCGGACACTCATTGCCCGATGCCCGGTCAGTATGTCTTCATCCGCTTCTCGCAGTAAGTCTGCAGCTTCGTCAGCACCGTGCAGAACAGCAGGTAGACAAAGGCCACCTCGCAGTATATGGCCATGACCTCAAGGCTGTTGGCCGCTATGCGCTGCCCTGCCAGGAACATCTCCACCACCGTGATGTTCGCGGCCAGGGACGTATCCTTCACCAGCCCGATCAGGGAATTGCTAAGGGGCGGGAAGGCCGTGCGCAGGGCCTGGGGCAGGACGATCCGCCCCATGATCTGCAGATAGTTCATCCCCACGCAGTACCCCGCCTCTATCTGCCCCACGGGAACCGCCTCGATGGCGGCCCGGACGGTCTCGGAGGCGTAGGCCCCTGTATTAAAGGAAAATACGATGATCGCCGAGGGGATGGCATCCAGTATGATTCCTACGCTGGGCAGCCCGTAGAATATCACGAAGAGCTGCACCAGCAGCGGCGTCCCCCGGATGATCCACACATAGATCCTGGCGATCTGCTTCACCACCGGGATGTTGGCCACCTGCACCATGGCCGTGAGCAGGGCGATGATCAGCCCCAAAGAAAACGACACCAGTGTCAGTGGAATCGTGACCCGTATCCCGGGCAATAATATCTGCCAGAAGGAATCCAGCAGTAGCTGCCAAACCCGTTCATTCATGATACCGCCTGCCTTCTTTCTTCCTTAATCCGTACTTTCGTTCCTCTGGTTTTGCGCTTAATCCTTCGCGCCTATTCCTGGCTGGTGACATCCATGCCGAAATATTTCTCGGACAGCTCCTTCAACTCTCCGGAGGCCCGCAGCTCGTCGATGGCCTCATTGATGGCTTTCAGCAGCTCCTCGTTCCCCTTCTTCACAGGGACAAGGGAGGAGGAGGCATCCTCCGTCAGGGCCACCACCTTCACGTCCGCATCGGGATTCTTCTTCAGATAATCGGAAAAGGCGGTCTCCACGTTCAGGGTGGCGTCAGCCCTTCCCGTGAGCAGGAGATCCACGGTCTGCGCCACCGCGTCCACGCTCACCAGCTCCGCGCCGTATTCTTCCGCCATCTTGCCCCAGCTGCTGGTCAGGTTCTGGGCCGCCTTCTTCCCGGCCAGGTCCTCGAAGGTCTTGATTTCCTCATTGTCGCCCTTTACCATCAGCGCGCCGTGGATATAGGTGTAGGGCTGGGAGAAATCATATTTCAAAGCCCTCTCGTCGGAGTACTCCACCTCATTGATCACGGTGTCAATCCGCCCGGCGTCCATGCTGCTGAACAGGGAGTCCCATTCCGCCTCGAAGAACTCGGCCTCCACGCCCAGCTTCTCCGCGATTTTTTCTCCCACTTCCACGTCGAAGCCCACCAGCTTGCCGCTCTCGTCGTGGTAGCTGTTGGGGGAATAGGTGCCCTCGGTGCCGATGACGATTTTGCCCGCCTCCAGAATCTTCGCCAACTGGTCGCCTCCCTGGGAGGCCTCCCCATTGTCCGCTGCCGCTTCGCTTCCAGCGTCCGCGCTGCTCTCCTCCGCTCCGCTCTCAGCATCCGCACTGCTCTCCCCCGCTCCGCTTCCGGCCTCGCTATCAGCGTCCGCGCCGCTCTCCGCCTGGGAGGTCTCCCCGTTGCCCGCGCCGGACCCTTCCCCCGCGCTCTCTTTGCCGTCCCCGCCGCAGCCTGCCAGCAGGCATGCCGCCATAATGGCAGGCGCAGCCGTCATTCCCAATTTCCACAGTCTGTTCTTCCTCATCTTTTCCATTCCTTTCCTGATACCTTTTTCAAGCCTCCCCGGAAACCCAGGAGCCTGTCCTCCCTGCCGCCCGCAGGCGGGGCCGTCGGCCGCTCCGTGTTCCGAACAAAGACATTGTACCATAACCCTATCCACATGGCAAATACTTCCGGCCAATCCATCCGCATATGTCTCAGCTCCGGCTGCTGTCCGCCCGGTTCCGCCCAGCGCTGTCCCCCCGCAGATATGTGCCTGTCAGCCCGGTCGGGACGGGCACGGCACATATCGCTGTCCGCCATGGCCCCGCGCAGGTATGTGCGCGTCATGCCGTTGCAGGCGGCGGGACCGTGGACAGTAGGCGGATATGGATTGAATTCCGTAACATTATATATGCTGCGCCGGAATATGTCAACCCAACGGAGGTCTTGCATTTTAGGCGAAACTGAGATATAGTAAATATAAGAAGCAAGCAAAATCGCTAAGCAGTATAAGTCGCTTTACGAACAGGACAAAGGAGTCAGAGAGCATGAATTCATTCGATATCATTGGCCCCGTCATGGTAGGCCCCTCCAGCTCCCACACAGCGGGAGCCGTCAAAATCGGTAACATTTCACGCAAGCTGCTGGGCACGCCGGTGAAAAAGGCGGACGTCCTTTTCCATGGCTCTTTTCTCGCCACAGGCAAGGGCCACGGCACGGACAGGGCCCTGGTGGCAGGGCTTTTGGGCTTTCCGGTGGACGATCCCCGGATTCCGGACAGCTTCCGGTACGCCGAGGAGGCAGGGATGGAATACCGTCTGTCCGGCATCGACCTGGGGGACGTACATCCCAATTCGGTGAAGCTGCGCCTGCACGGAAGCGAAGGGCAGAAAATCGAAATCGTGGCGGCTTCCGTGGGCGGCGGGGCCATCCGGGTCACGGAGATCGACGGGCTGCCCGCCAATTTCTCCGGCGACTATCCCACCCTTGTGGTGAACAATCTGGACCAGCCGGGGCATGTCACGGAGATCACCTCCATGCTGAGCCACAAGTCCATCAATATCGCAACCATGCAGCTTTACCGCTCCTCGAAAGGCGGACATGCCGTCATCGTGCTGGAATGCGACCAGGAGGTGCCCGCGGACGCCATCCGCTGGCTGGCCCATCTGGAGGGCATCCTGAAAGTGACCTATCTGGGGCTGGCCGAATAGTCCGCCTGAAACATGCAGCAAATTACAGCGAAAGACTGTCGGCCATGTATGCCCGCCACGGGCAGATGTGTAAATTCTGACGGTCTAGCGCATACAAATCGGAGGAGAATCATGTATCAATCGTTCCAGGATATCATCGACATAGAGAAAGAGACCGGAAAAAGCTTCTGGGAAATCGTCCGAGACAATGACTGCCGGGAGATGGAGATCACCGAGGAGGAGGCTTTCCGGCGGATGCAGGCCATGTATCTGGCCATGGGGGAGGCGGACGCCTCCTACGACCCGGCCCTGTCCTCCGCCAGCGGCCTGGTGGGCGGGGACGGCGAGAAGCTGGCCAACGCCCGCCGGAAGGACAGCCTGCTGTGCGGCTCCTTCCTGGGGCTGGTGATGGAGAAGGCCGTCAAGATGGGCGAGTCCAACGCCTGCATGAGGCGCATCGTGGCGGCTCCCACCGCGGGCTCCTGCGGCGTGCTCCCGGCAGTGTTCCTGTCCCTGGAGGAGGAAAAGGGCTATTCCAAAGAAGAGATGGCGAAAGCCCTCTATGTCAGCGCGGGCATCGGCGGCATCATCGCCCAGCGCGCCTCCGTGTCCGGGGCCGCGGGAGGCTGCCAGGCCGAAATCGGCGCTGCTTCCGCCATGGCTGCGGGAGCCGTGGCCTTCCTGCTGGGCGGGGACGGCGAGGCGATCGCCCACGCGGCGGCCCTGGCCATGAAGAACCTTCTGGGCCTTGCCTGCGACCCTGTGGCAGGGCTGGTGGAAGTGCCCTGCGTGAAGCGCAATGTCATCGGGGCCGTGAATGCCCTCACCTCCGCGGATCTGGCAAATGCCGGGATACGCAGCAAGATCCCCCCCGACGAGGTCTTCGATGCCATGCGCAATGTGGGCAGGATGCTGCCGGAAGACCTGCGGGAGACAGGAAAGGGCGGCCTTGCGGCCACCCCCACGGGCATCGCTTTCCGGGAAGGACTGAAGACCTTCTAGCCAATCATATGCAAATATCAGCCAGGCGCATCGGAGGCATCCTCCGGTGCGCTTTCCGGTGCGGGCAGGAAGGTCTGGTACAGCTCCACCTGGTCATAGATGCAGGTCCAGGTGCTGTTGGAGCCTGCGGTGACGCACAGATATTCCTTTCCCTCCTCATCGCGCCCCAGGCTGGCGGCACAACTGCCAGCCTGATCCACATAGCCCGTTTTGGCGCACAGCACCTCCCCGTGAGTGTCCTTGTCCTCGATCCGGCGCAGGAACCAGTTGGATATCAGCAGCCCCTCGGGATGCTCTTCCGTCAGGGAGGTGGTGTAGGTATGGGCCGCCATCACTTCCCTGCAGAAGGGATTGTCCACAGTGGCTTTCAAAATGACAGCCATGTCATATGCGGTGGAATAATGGGCCTCATCGTAGACCCCTACACAGTTGGTGAAGTGGGAGGTCTCCCCCAGTCCCATCTGCACCAGCTTTTCATTCATCAGGTCCACAAAGGCCTCATGGGAGCCCGCCACATAGATGGCCAGCGCCAGCGCGGAGTCCGCCCCCGAGGGCAGAATCGTGCCGTAGAAGAGGTCCCTCACCGTCACCTCCTCGTCCAGGGCATAGCCGGTATTGCTGCAGTCGTTTACATAGCTGTAGTCCGTAATGTCGATGGTGATGACGGCTGTCTTCTCCAAATCCTCCGCCGTCAGGTGCTCCGCCGCCACCAGGATCGTCAGCATCTTGGTCATGGAGGCGGGGTTCATCCTTGTATAGGCCTCCTTCTGGGCCAGGATCTCCCCGCTCTGGGCATCGATGAAAACGCCGTATTCGCTCAATATGGTCTCCGAAAAGCCCGCCGTAGCCTCTGTCATGCCGAACACAGCGTTCTGGGGCGGTATCGCGCCCCCCAAGGGCTCCGGCGTGGGGACGGGCTCCGGCTCCGCCGTCTGCTGGGCCGCCTCTGTCTGTCCTGGCTCCTGAGAGGGGAAGCGCAGGCGCGGGGCATAGGCTTCGCCCGCCGCCATGACAGTCCCTCCCGCTGCGTGACGGGACTTCCGGCGCTGGGCAGAGTCCGCCCCTTGCGTCTTCTGATTGTCGGCTGTCAGGCCGTCCTGGCTGTCCTCTCCTCCCCGGTCGGCCTTGTCCTCGCTGTCCTCTCCCGTCCCGTTGCCTCCCCGGTCGGCCTTATCCTCGCTGTCCTCCCCTGTCCTGTGGGCTTCCTGGCTCTCCTGCAATGCCCCGCCCCGTCCGTTGTCCTTGTGGGTCCATGCCGCGGCGCCGAATCCAATACCTATTCCCACCACGATTGCCATGCCGGCCATCACCGGAATGCCCCATTTATACAGCAGCTCCCGTCTGCGTTTTTCCCGCTTCATCTCTTCCAGCCGCGCTCTGCGCCGGGCCTGCCGTTCTTCTTCCGTTTCCATCTATGTCAAAACATCCTTTCTTATTCCAATTCAATAGGCATCCTTTCCATACCCTGACGGCGGCACAAATCGTATCGCTGAATGCGCCCCGGTGATTTTGCATCCGGATATGGTTTCCCTGCTTTCCGGTTCTCGTTCCGCTTACATCTTTTCCATACCCTGACGGCGGCACAGATTGTGTCCCTGAATGCGTCCCCGCGATCCTGCAACCGGGTATGGATTCCCCGATTTTCGTTTCCTGTTCCCTTTACATCCTTCCCATACCCTGACGGCCATTCGACTCAGTTCCCTGAATGCGCCCTGGCAATTTTGCATCCGGATATGGTTTCCCTGCTTTCTATTTCCTGTACTTATCCCGGCTCCGCCAGCGTCCGCCCACGGCCCAGTCCTGCCGCCTCTCTAGCAGCTAAGTCCCGAAGCGGCCCTCCAGCTCATGAGCCGCTCCTCAAATTGACCGTAAAAGTCCCGCCCTGTGTCATATTCTTCGATATAGAATGTCTGCAGCATCAGCAGGTTCAGGCGCTTCGCTTCCTCCAGATCCTCCGCTCCCGACACCTTCTCCTCCAGGGCGTTCAACAGCGAATGCCACTGGCAGATGAACGCATGGTTCCTGCCCTGGTCCGGGGTATCGATCCACTTGCTCACCTTCACCTTCGTGCGCCCGGCCTCCCTGCACTCCCCTGTCTGGAGGAAGTATCTGAAATCGCCGTTCTCGTAGAACCGCCCCAGCGGGAACAGGCGGCAGATGCCGGGCCTGTGCGCGTGGATGCCGCACCTGCCCTCCCCGTCCAGGAAAGCGCAGCGCTCTTCCTCCCCCGCCATCTTCATGTTCGGCAGAATGACTCCATCGGTCACGCTCAGCTCCACAGTCTCCTCCGCCAGCAGCTGCGCCAATGTCTTCCCCAGCCCCTGCCGGAGGCGGTAGATGTCATAGGGATCCAGCAGGACGGAATTGCCCATGCCCGTGCAGCATTTGTGACAGCCCTTACAGCCATGGCAGTCTGCCTTCACCATGTCGTTGCCGCCGTACAGACGCCCGTCGGAGATTTCTTCCAGAGTGACATTCCGCTTCACTTTCCCTTACCATGCCTTTCCGCCATCCGCAAATTCCTGTCCTGCAAAAATCGACTCTTCCGGTCAGCGCAATCTTGGAGATTATGACAAAAAACACCCCTCAAAACATGTCACGAGTGTCATTTTTTGTCGAAGGTCCTGCACCTTCTGTGTACTCCGTAATCTATACATGTAGCGATGAATCTTGCCCAAAACCGGATAAACGGCATGACCGGCTATGCTATGCGACTGGCAAAAATGAAATGCCGTTTATATATTATGTCACCATTTCATGACATATATGTCATAATCCATGTCGAAAAGCCAAATTTGAGACGAACCATAAGCATTATATCAATTCGTCCGCCGATATGCAAGGGTTCCATAAAAAGTATCCAAAAAAGACTTCCGGGAATCCGGCATGCGCCCTGGATTCCCGGAAGTCTATGGTTTTCCGTCTATATTCTTCTTTTATGGCAATCAGTTCTTGTTGGCCAGCTCCGCGCGCAGCTTCTCGGTGAGGGCGGGCACGATCTTGTTCAGGTCGCCTACCAGGCCGTAATCAGCCACATCGAAGATGGGAGCTGTGTCGTCCTTGTTGATGGCGATGATGATGTCGGACTCCTCCATGCCTGCCAGGTGCTGGATAGCGCCGGAGATGCCGATGGCAAAGTATACATTGGGGCGCACGGTCTTGCCGGTCTGTCCCACCTGGAGATCCTTGGGCTTCCATCCCGCGTCCACCACGGCACGGGAGCAGCTCACGGTGCCGCCAATCACCTCTGCCAGATCCTCCAGGATCTTGAAGTTCTCCGCATTGCCCATTCCGCGGCCGCCGGACACCAGAATCTTGGCATCCATGATGTCAACGGTCTCGGACACGGCCTTCACCACCTCCAGAATCTCCACATAATTGTGGTTGGGGGTGAATCCGGGATTGAACTCCTCGATATTGGCCTTCACGCCGGCCTGCCTCTCCTTCTTCTGCATGACGCCGGGGCGCACGGTAGCCATCTGGGGGCGGAAGTCAGGGCAGGCGATGGTAGCGATGGTGTTGCCGCCGAACGCAGGACGGGTCATCAGCAGCTGGTTGTGTTTCTGCTCCTTGCCGGGCACGGGGTTCAGCGGGAAATCACCGATGTCAAGCTGTGTGCAGTCTGCCGTCAGGCCAGTGTGAATCCTCGCGGATACACGGGGGCCCAGGTCACGTCCGATGGCGGTAGCACCCACCAGGAAAATCTCGGGCTTATACTTCTCGATGACGGAAGCCAGCGCATGGGCATAAGGCTCGGTCCTGTACTCCTTCAGCTCGGGATCGTCCACCACGATTACCCTGTCAGCGCCGTACTCGGCCAGCTCGTCCGCCAGCCCCTTCACGCCGCTTCCCACCAGCACAGCAGTCACTTCGGTTCCCAGATCCGCAGCCAGATCCTTGCCCTTGCCGATCAGCTCGAAAGCAATGCTATTGACGATATTGTCCACCTGCTGCGCGAAGACATATACGCCCTTATATTCTTCTAAATTCATTTTGTCCTCCTATTGATTGCGTAATATATTCACATTTCCTAACAGCCTTAGCCGGATTAGATCACATGCTTCTCCTTCAGCTTGCCCACGATGTAATCCACGGCCTCAGCGGGATCCAAAGCCACCTTCTCGCCGGCGCCCTTCCTCACCTTATCGGAAGCCTTTGCAATCTGGGTGGGAGATCCCTTCAGGCCCAGGTTGGAGTCCTCCACATCCTTCAGGTCCGCTCTGCCCCACACGGTGAGATCAGCCTTGCAAGCATCGAAGATTCCGCCGGGAGTCATGTATCTGGGCTCGTTGAGCTCTGCCAGGGCAGTAATCAGGCAGGGCATCTTGGCCTTCAGCACATGATATCTGTCGTCATACTGACGCTCCACGATGACGCTGTCGCCCTCAATCTTCAGGTTCTGGGCATAGGAGATGACAGGGATGTTCAGGTGCTCGGAAATCTGGGGGCCTACCTGTGCGGTATCTCCGTCGATGGCCTGGCGGCCTGTGATGATCAGGTCGTACTCCATGTTCCGCAGAGCTCCTGCCAGGGTCTGGGAGGTAGCCCAGGTGTCAGCGCCGCCCAGCACTCTGTCGGTGACCAGGACGCCCTTGTCCGCGCCCATGGCCATAGCCTCGCGCAGCACGTCCTCAGCCTTGGGAAGACCCATGGTCACAACGGTGACCTCAGCGCCATACTGATCCTTCAGGCGAAGGGCAGCTTCCACGCCCGCCTTGTCGTCAGGGTTCATAATGGTCATCATGGCAGCTCTGTCCAGAGTACCATCGGGATTGAACTTCACGCCGCCCTTGGTATCGGGAACCTGCTTGATACAAACAACAACTTTCATTGTATTTTCACTCCTTATATTCTTTTTTCTATGACTTGGTTTTTCGCTCTCACTTATTTCAGAAGCGCGGCGCTGATGACCATCCTCTGGACTTCGCTGGTGCCCTCGTAGATTTCAGTAATCTTGGCATCGCGCATCATGCGCTCCACATCGTACTCTCTGGTGTAGCCGTAGCCGCCGTGGAGCTGTACAGCCTTGGTGGTGACTTCCATGGCTACCTCTGCGGCGTAGAGCTTGGCCTGTGCGGCCTCGAAGCCGTACTCCTTCTTGGTGGCCTTGGCCATGGCTGCCTTGTATACCAGAAGCTGAGCCGCCTCTACCTTGGTGGCCATGTCAGCCAGCTGGAACTGGGTGTTCTGCAGGGCGGCGATGGGCTTGCCGAACTGCTTCCTCTCCTTGGTGTAGGCGATGGTCCTCTCCAGAGCGCCCTCCGCGATGCCCAGAGCCTGTGCTGCGATACCGATACGTCCGCCGTCCAGGGTATGCATGGCAATCTTGAAGCCCTGGCCCAGCTTGCCCAGCATGTTCTCCTTGGGAAC
>NZ_CAPDXS010000077.1:0-7411 GCF_948601915.1 uncultured Acetatifactor sp.
TGTAGGTGTCTTTGCTGATAATTTTGGTTTCTAAGCCCGTGTTTAACTCATTAAGCTGATCCTGGACTTTCGATTTTACTCCGGCCAGATACCCCAACTCTGTGGCCGTCACACCTGCAGCCGCAAGCTTGCCGTTACCGTTTGCTACCACAGCCCGGTTAGCTGTCAGGTTTGTCCCCAGCAGCGTGCTCAGCGCTCCACTAGTCAATAAGTTATAAAGATACCTGATATTCTTTACAGCCAACGAGAACTTACGCCACAAGCTGCTGTGCTTTTCCCCAGATGCCACGACTCCGATATCTGCCCATCCTGTCGGATTTGTGGCATCTCCGCTGGAAAAGGTAACAGTATTATTTGCAGAGTCCCCAGTCTTTTCCATTTTGGCGCTCCACCCACTGATTAGGGTACTAGTGATTCCATCCAACACGGATTTATTGCCATGGGTATGCTTTTTGGTATTTGCGTCATTCCAATTTGTCCTCTCGGTAGGCGTTATGTGCTTCGTAGTATCCTTTGTATGGCTGTCAAACTCTGCCGCAGATGCCTTCTTACCAATCGCCGCATCCAGCGCGTCCATGATGGTCTTATGTGCGGCAATCGCATCCGATACCTCCTTCAGGGTATCAAGGTTGCTTGGGGCCCCATTTATCAGATTTGCAATCTCCTGTCGCGTATATGCCGCCATCTGCTCATACAGTCCATCCAGCGCCGCCTGCTGAGGTGCAGACACCGGCTTATCTATGTCAGCTGTGTTGTCGGTCTTGTCAACCTGTAGCTGCTCTCTCGATACCTTGTGCGGATTGCCCGTATCCTGGGCATGGGCCTCCAAGGCTCCCGCAGCCTCCTCCTTTGCGGCATCGATGGCCTCCTCCAGCCTCCCCACCGTCTGCTCATAGTCATCGTATCCCACATATAATATGCTGGGATTGGATACGGTAATATCCGCCACATCAGTTATATAAAGCGATATCCGTATTCTTTTCTGTGTGGACTCCACTCCGGTAGAACAGACAATATGCTGTGCGTCATCACCACAGTTATCATATACATACAGCTTATCTCCGTCATCTGTAGTCACTATAACTCCCAATTCTCGGTAATAATAGTCATAGTCAACTTTAGGAAAATCTGCTGTCAAAATGCACTTTCCATCCATCAAATCAATTTTCAAATTGGTTATCTCGAAAAGCTGATGCACCAATCCTTTCAATGTACTGAAGTTTCCTGGAGCATTTCCATCCCCCACTACGATTGATTTGATATTCATCGTGTTCGATACCTGCGCTTGATTCAGGGCATTTCGCCCATCAACCGTCAGTACAAATCCAGTCCATGCCATATATCCCACCTACCTTTGCGTTAACTCCATGATATCTGCTTCTCCCATAATGTTACCAAAATATGTTTTTCCAGATAGAGCATTGTAATAAACTATGTCCGTTGTAATATGCGCTGGCACCTTTCTCTTAATCAGGCCGTGTATGATATCAATCCCTTGATTGAAATCTTCATCCATAATTATGCTGATATGTAAGGTGCTACCCTCCAACGTCACGCCTTCACAGTCACATCCTCTGAATTTATTCACCATCTCAACTATCTTGTCCGCAGACAGTTTCCCTGAACCTATTAACAAGGCACTAATATAGGCTTTTCTTTCATCGATTGATTTATTCTCATCCATTACAATATGAAGAAAAGCCTCATATCGGGTAAGCGCTTCATCATTCATATATTTCAGAAACTGATAAGCCACCATATCTTCCATATCCTGAGCCATAAGGTCAATAAGCCAGCCGGCCAGCCGGAATACCGCATCCATCTCTTTGATACTTCTGTAATAGCGGGGGCTGTAGGAGGCAATTTCCTCATACCCGCTTCGCTGCTGGTTATTAAATACAAGCATAGGCATCCCCTCATCTTTTCAAAACGGCAGCTTCGTTCATTGTCAGTTCTCCAAGGACAGGTACATTATCTGCCTCAATAATTACATTTTCAGCCAGCCCATTCAGCGTAAGGTTTGCCAAATCCTTAATTCCTGCCACATTGGCCAATATACCGATTACCTTCATATACTGCGCCACCATATTCTCTTCATCAAGAGTATCCAGGGCAATACCCTTCATATAACGAATCAATTCCTGCCGGACAGTTTCCTTTGTACTTTCCAATGAGTATCCGGAGGCGATTACCACATCAAACGAAATATTGACTGCCTCCTGCCCGGCTGCCACTGCGAAGAACCTGGATCCCAAAAGCACCTTTCCCCGTCCCAGTCCTTCAGAACCTGGATCCATTTCCTCCTGAATCTTCTTAATCAACGACTCAGGAGGCACTGTGCCTTCCGAACTGATGATAAGGGCCTTTACGGTACATGGTCCATATGCCAATGGAGCAATAATCGCACGGCCGACACCATCATACGATTCACAGCAATTCTTATACTGCTGCTCATTCCAGTTTTCCGCAGGTTCTGTAAGGGCCTCCTCCCACCGTCTCCGCAAGTCTTCATCCCTTTCCTGATCCGTACCGGCGGAGTACATATCTCCAAGCACGGCGGATTTCAGCCCCATGGTGTTACGTACCGGAATCAGCCTCTCTCCCTTGAGGAGATAGTTCGTCTTTGTGCCTACAACCTCAGAACGCAGATAAAAATCTTCCCCATCCTGCACCACCACAAAATAATATCCGCCAGCCATGAACCGGTCTCCAACCAAATCCGCTGGGGCCACCCCATCAAATATCGGCACATAATATGATGGTGTCGCCTCCTTACGGTACACCTGTTTCTGCGCCGCCCATTCGTCCAGCACATCGCCTGTGCAGGAATCCGCGAACAGAAAATCAAACACAGACCTGAGGTCTTCATAGAACTTTGCCGTCCTGAGGCAGTGACCTGACGCTGCATCCATATACAAACTTCCCTCCCTCGTATCGACCTCCAGTGCATCCCCCATCTCCCTGGCCTGATTCATAAGATAGTCTTCGGTATACTGGTCGAACACTCATACCACCTCCTTTATCGGGATTTCTCCATATATCGTGTCTACATCAAAGGTAATGATACAGCTGTCCTGCATGGGATAGGTGCCCCCGAACTCAATCCCAACATTATATACTCGGAGCACCCGTGGATCATGAATCAGCGTATCTGTTACCAGGAAGGATATCTCCGCTTCTATATACTCCCTTGTGACGTTTTTGTCTAGCAATGTATCCATGATTTCGCTCCCATACTGATTAGAGTAAATCAGGCAACGGAACCGCGGCGTCAGTATCGCCTTCTTGATGTACTGGTTCATAGCCTCCTGCCCATCAACAAAACCTATGATCCTACCCTCGTCCCAATCAATCCTATAGGTCCGGGAGGTTTTTTCCTGCTCGTTCTCAATCGTTTCAAATGGAATAGGAATATCCAGCGCCGTATGAATCACCCCCTTCTGTCCAGGACATAGTATTTTTTCCCTTGATTATAGGAAAGCAGATATACTATCTCTCCCGCTTTCAGCCCTGTGTGGAGAATCAGCTTTCCCCCTGTAAGCTGGAAGCTTTCAAGTTCATGTCCATGCTTTCCGCTCTTCTTGATTGCAGGATGTTCATGCTCCCCCTTTTCGTCCTCAGCTCCCGTCGGCGCATATAAGACTCCGCCGTCCACCATGACATCTGCCTCTATCTCCCGGTCTGTCAGATGTTCTGGGACAATCAGGGAATTGGAGGAAAGCGTCATCTTGTCATCGTTGGTGAGGGTTATCTCCAGCGGGGAAGCATTCGTAACTGTCCCCTCGACCACCCCCGGGCCATCCGGCATAAGGCTCTGTATCAGCTGCTTTAAGCTTGTCTGGTCTTCCATGGCTCCTCCTATCCGGCAGAATCGATGTCATCTGCAAAATTCAGCTTCAACGTCATTTTGTGCGAATTCCTCGTGAACGTATGGACATCCTCGTCAATATAAAATGTCCTTTTAATCCCCAGATGGGGGATTATCACATACACACAGCCTCCAGACACGGCCTCCGAAATCCCAATGCCTGATACCTTCAGGGATTTTGTCGGCATGCCTTTTTCGGCAAACACCGACTGCACCAGTTCCTTGATCTGTGCGTCATTATAGGTGTCGTCCACGGATTTCACCTCCATGAATGCCCCTATCTTTCCCTCTAAGGCCGTATTCACTTCCTCGTAGACTACCGCATCCTCTTTGGACAAAAGCCTCACCCTGGTCTTTATTCCAACGATGCTTTTCGTATAGCTATAATCCGTAATGTTCGCCCCGACTTCCAGCACCCACTGCAGCGCGGATTCAGCCCTCCGCTTCAGATGGATGTCCCCTTTCTCTGAGGATATATAGTGACGGATGCCCGTCGCCTTATATGTGATGCTCAAGGCATCCAGCAGGACATCATAGTATGTCGTCTTCGCTTTCGGCAGCTCCGGAATGACATATGCTGTATCCACAGCGCCGCCCCCTGTCATCCCAATCCGCGCCATGCAGTCGTTGAAGATTTCCGTTGCGGTCTTATTGGTATAGCAGAAAGAGTCCTTGTTGTTCGCCAGGTAATACATGTTGTCATAGGCAGCCAGCACAAGCTTTTTCTTATTGCTCTGCGTATGGGACACGATGATGCCCCGGAACAGCTCGGCTCCATCCTCATACATCACGCACTGATCCCCATCCTCGCAGTCCACTGATACCCGTTTGTGGCTGTCCCCATCATCATCCAGCAGCGTAATCTTGACATTCCTCGGAGCGGCGCCTTTCCTGCCGCCCCAGGTAATCGTTTCAAAGCACTCCGAGACATCGTAGCCTACAGTGCCTTTGATAATTATAAACTGTATCATAAGCACCCCCTATGCTGCCGGAATGGTAAGAACCTGCTTGGGGTAAATGAGATTTGGGTTCCCACCGATTACTGATTTATTGGCATCATAGATAATCGTATATTTGGCTCCGCTTCCATAAAATTTCTTAGAAATGTTCCACAAGCAGTCCCCTTTCACGACCGTGTATGTCTGCCCACCGGATGGTGCCGTATCAGTCCTGGATACAGGCGCTGAGATAGTCGCCTTTTTCGCGGAGACCTGTACCTTGACCTGGCGCACCGACACTTCCCTGTATTCCTTTAAGGTGATGGCGTAATGGATTGTTCCGGGGTCTCCCCCCTGCTCCTCTGTCTCAAACCTTTCAATGGTGACGTACATAGATATGTTCATCCCGCCAGTAATCGTGAACCGCACAGGCCGCTTGCTGTTCTTCAGCGCAAGTATCGTGTTGACGGCATCAAGCGGATTCGGGATGTTCTCATAATCACATCCACTAAAATAATGCTCCGGAAAGAACCTGGAGAACGAGATGACCGCGGCATCGCTGTCCTGAATCACGGTCACCTCTCCGACTCCGCATACCTTCACCCTATCATTATCGCTTCCATAGGAAACGACGACCTTTTCCGGAAGGACAGGGAACCGGAACCTGGTATTCTGCTGTGCAAGATACATCTGGCAACTAGAACTCATATGCCCCTTCCCCCTCTTCCATGATTTCCTGCTGAAGGATATTCATGATGGCTCCTTTCGCATTTTCCACAATCATGTCTACTATGTCTTCCTTGCTGACACCGCTGCCCCCAAACTTCATCTCACCGGCCCCTTCAATCTTAAGGGTGATGATCTTGTCCTGGGAGTCGTTGCCGCTTTCGGCTTCCTCTGGATGGGAAACGTAAAATTCTTTGTTCCCATTCCCCCGCGCCAGGATATCTGCTGTCTCGCCTGCGGTATAGACCACTTCACCGCCGCTAAAGTTGACGAGCTCCGGCCCCTCCTCGCCCACAAGCGCAAGGCCAGGTTCAGCGTCCAAGGTTCCTGTGGCATATCCATGGTATCCTCCGCCGCTCAGGTTGCCATTAGCGAAGCCTAGGGAATCGATGGCTCTCTGCGCCTTTGCCACACCGGCCTGAATCTCGCTTACATAGGCATCCATAGTAGCCTTTGCATTTGCCTTGGCTTCAACAGACAGATCCATGCCGTCAACCATATCTTCCATCTCTGTCTGCATGTTCTCCAGCTTTTCAGAGAATTCCGTCTCCAGGTCTGCCACGCTTGCTGCTGTTTCGCTCTGGGCCGTCTGCAGGTCATTGTACTGCTGGACCACAGCGGACAGGTCTGCATCGTTCATGCTCTCCATACCGGCCAGCATTGCGGCAGATTCCTCGCTTCCGTCTGTCAGGCTGGCCAGCATATCGCTCAGCCCTTCAATGTCGCTTGCCCTTTCGGTAAGGCCGGCCATGTTCTCATTGTAGGAATTCCAGTAATCGATCTGCGATTGGAGGGCATCCTTGATGCTCTGGGAGGACATGGAGGCCACGTCCTCCACCTCGTCCCATAGGCTATATTGTCCCTGGATGCTCTGCAGCGCCGCCTCGTATGCGGCATCATATTCCTCACAAAGAGACTGTAGCGCCTCCGAATACTGGCTCAAGGCATTCTGCGCTTCCGTGTATCCATCGGATGTGTTTTCGACAGCTTCTTTCTCCTGTTCAAGTTTTTCGGCCATCTCTGCGGCGGAAGCACTGGCCAAAGCGAACTCTGCCATCATTTCCTCTATTTCATCCTCGGAATATCCCATCTGTGCATAGCAGGCTTCAATACTTTCCGTCAAAGTGTCAAAGTTCTCTTTGGCTCCACTTGTCGCCTCCTTTGCCTGATTCCATACATGGTAAGCATCCTTTACCGAACCGCTCCAGTTCATTTCAGCACCATCGGCCCAGCCGGTCCATGCCAAAAATGGATGCTCCTCGGCCCAGTCCTCCTCCAGGGCACGCTCATATTCTGCCTTGGCGGCCACCTGTGTCTTCATGGCCTCATCATATGCCTGTTGCGCTTCCTGGTACTGTGCAAGATAATCCATAAGCGCATCCATATTGGCCTGCGCCCTCTCCTGCTCCGCTGATTCCGAAACAACGGCCCACAGATCTTCCACGGACATGTTCAGCTTTCCGTTGGTTTCGTCAAGCGTCAGATTCAGACCCTCATAGGAGTCGTTCAGCCGATCCACTATATTCTGCATAATTTCCATCTGGCCGCCCGACAGATCCGCACCTTCCGCCATTGCCGCCAGCTGCGCAATCAGCGATTTGGAATCCGATTCACTCTGGCCTATCGAATCCACAGCCTCATCATAGGTGTTCGCTATTTCATCCAGCGTGGTCTTGAGCTGCTCATTGTATGCAATCAAGTCCCCGATGGTCTGCTTATTATTCTCGAATGCTTCCGATAGTTCATCTATCTGGTTCTTCAGATGGTATGCCTCCACCGTATCAGCCTCACCGGCCTCCGCAAGCGCATCGTACTGCTCCTGCAGGTTTTCCAGCTCGTCAAGATCGGAAGAGCGTCGTGTAGGGAAAGAGTGTAGATC
>NZ_CAPDXS010000077.1:7421-25266 GCF_948601915.1 uncultured Acetatifactor sp.
GTGTGCTCTTCCGATCTCTGGGAAGATGCTGTCAGAGAAGCCTGCGCCTTTTCCGCTTCATCTTCGGCATTTGCCATATAAATGACTGCTGCCGTAACGGCAGCTATCGCCCCCACGACAAGCATAATGGGCCCAAGCGCCGCTGTCATAGTGGCTCCAAGTGCTGCGCTCGCCACCGCTGCGACCTTCGTGACGGCGATATACGCAGTTATGGCCAGGGTGACAGCCCCCACACCAACGGCAACGCCAGTCAGTACCGCAGCAATGGCTGGATGTTCATTGACAAGCTCCGTAAATCCGTCCGTAACATCTGCAATCCCATTCTGGAATCGGCTTATCACCGGGTTCAGGTCATCACCGATAGCAATGGACAGATTGTTGAAGCTGTTCTCCATCCTCTCCGTGCTGTAAGCGGTGGTATCTGTCATTGCCTCGTATGCCGCCTGGGTAGTCCCAGTGGAATTCGCCAGCTTCTCCAGATTGGAGTTGAAGGTGTCCAGCCCCTGATTGATGATGGCATTTGCCGCCTTCCCGGCCTCAGCGCTGCCCCACAGGTTCATCATCGCCTCTCCATCCCGGCCAGCACTCTCATATATGATGTCCAGCACGTCCGCCAGGCTGTATCCGTCTTTCATTAGCTGCCCGAAAGACTTTCCGGTCTCCTCGGTGATGATAGTCGCCACATCGGAGCTGGCACTCCCAAGCTCATTGAACATGCTGGAGATATATGTGGTGGACTCCTCCACGCTGATGCCGGCCTTTGTCAGGCTGATATAGCCCGATTCCAGGTTATAGAGATCCACCGAGTATGCCGATGCTGTGCTGATGGCCTTTCCCATGCTGCTTGCCATCTGGTCTATTGTCAGGACACCTAGGTTCTGGGAAGCGACCAGGCTGTCGGAAATATTGGCAACTTCAGAAGCTTCCAGCCCATATGCATTCAGCGTTGTCGTCAGCACAGACAGCGCGGAGGAAGAAGAGGTAAATCCGGCAGTGGCCAGCTTTGCAGCTTCTCCTACAGTCTCCACTGCATCCTCTGTCGCCACTCCTGCGGAGATGGCATTATAGCTCGCATCCGCCAGCTCGTTCACGTTCCTGGACATATCCATTGACAGCATCGATATCTGTGCGGACAGCTCCCCGGCAGACAGGACTGCCGTGTCGGCGACAGTGGACACCATGGCCACATTCGTCTCAAACTCCGCCGCTGCCTGGGAGCAGCCCATAAAAGCGCTGCCGATTGCTGACAACGCTGTAACAATACCGACAGTGGCCAGCAGCTTATCCAACCCTTCGACTGCATTCTGTGACTGCTCCCCAAAATTCTCCGCATCATCTCCAGCATCCTCGGCCTTATCTCCAAAGTCCCCCAGTTTATCTGATGCCCCATCCAAAGCATCCCCCAAATGGCCTAAAGCCTCCTCCGATATATAGCCCATTTTCCCGAGTTCCTCTGTGGAATATGCGGCCTGCACGGCTTCCTGGTCGTAATTGCCAATCCTGTCTGTACAGAAATCCGTGGCAGAGGCCGCCCGCTCCATGGCATCCGCAGCCCCGGCCGCCCCTTCCGAAATCGCATCATAAGAAGAATCGGCGGCAGCCTCCATCCGGTCAAAGGAATCCAGCGCCTTCGCGCCAGCCGCTGTCATGGTGTCGAACCTTGAGCTTATGTCATCGATAGCCTTAAATACTACAGATACCCCTGCCATGCCTACCGCCTCCTTTCCGTTTTACGATACAGGGAATCCCTGCGGCAGGGGGATTCATCCTCAATCATTTCAGACGCGATATAAAAGCACTTCGTTTTCTGTGGCATGGCGTCAAATTCCTCCGGGCGGAGATTATGCCTTTGCCACAGGCGGTGTGCCCAATAGCCATCTGTCCCCCTGCTCTTTATCAGTTTTTTGCGTCCTCTACCTCCTGCTCGTTGCTCTCTGCCGCATCCGTCAGCCCCAGAATCTCCAGAACCTTTCTGGTCACATACCCAAGCTCGTCATTGTCCGGAAAGACCTTCAGCGGCATATCGGTAATATCAACACAGTCATAATACTTCATAAGCTCGGAATCCTTCAAATCCGGATAGACCAGAGCCTCCACGATGATGTGGCGTGTGGCTTTCACGCTGTCCTTTTCAGTCCTGAAGACCACCTCTCCATTCTGAACTATGTAATTCCCCTTTTTATCCTTCATGGGAGTCCGGGATTTATACATATCGTTGATCCTGGCGATGGCGTCATTATGCAGCTTTTTGACCTCCATCTGCACCACCTCGCCCTTTTCATCCACGAACCGGGCAGGCGCCGGAACCTGGAAGACCTGCTCCTGCTTGGATTCCTCCCTCATGAAATACTTTAGATTCTTGTTCGCCATAGCGCATCCTCCTGATTTGCTGCTACAGGCCTCTATCTTGGCCTGTAGCACGTTTTAAAGCCCATTATGGGTTGACCAAAAACAAGCAGGGCAGGGCACACAAAGCCCGCCTTGCCCCCTGCTCAGACCACGTTCCTCGCACCGAACGCAATGGATTCCTTGACCAGCTCTCCATCCGTATCGATATCCAGAAGCGGGATCTCGCCAGTGATTACGGCACCGGTCACAGTCACCGATTCGCTTCCTACCGTCTCATAGTAGTCCGAATCCGGATCCGTGCGGATCCCCTGGAACGTGAACTCCGGTGTCCTCCCGTTGGAAATATAATCTTTTACAATCCTTTCATACCGTGCCGTGGTCTTGTATTCATCTAGCGTGCCGGTGATGTCGTAACCGACCCAGCGCCGATGCGTCCCCTTCTTCCCGACAATGCGGTAGTTCGCCACCTTGGGCACGAACCGTATCGTCATCTTCACAGAGTCCATCACCTCTACGCCATTGATATACGCCTTGCCTTCCACGGCGCTGAGCGGCTTGATATTCTCTGACATGCCTTACACCTCCCTTCCTATCGTGTGGAAATCGAAAAGTACAGCTTCTCCGCGGAGTCCACCGCATGCAGGCCCACTTTGAAATATGTCTCGTCCCCCTGGCTGCGGCTCTGGTCGACATAAAAGTCCTCCTCCAGGTTGATGTCCATAATCGAGCCGTCCCCGCCGCCTGATACCGGGCCATAGGAATTGAGCAGCCCCCGGCCGATCCCCTCCATGATGAGCCATCCGTCCGGGCCATTGTTGAACTTGTTCGGCGGAAACGTCAGCCGCAGCAGCTCCGCAAAGGAATCATACACACGGATGACGCGGTTCTTCGCATAGTCGAAGGTCTTTTCCGTGGTGAAGCTGTGCAGGGAGTTGATGTCATATTCCACCACGACCCTGTCCTCATCGGAACGCGAAAAGAAGAACTCCCCGTTCCGGATCGCCTCGACCGCCTCCTCATTGGACTTTACGCCGATGATATCGATTGCCCCCGTGTACTCCACGCCTGTATTTGACTGGATTTTGGAAGCCCCGGCCGTCGCCCCTGCCACCCATGCGCATGCCTGGGCAATCGTGAGCGGCTGTCCATCCGCAGTGCCATTGTCCAGGACCACAGAATTCGTCACGTTGATGAT
The DNA here is from genome assembly GCF_948601915.1 of uncultured Acetatifactor sp. NCBI lineage: Bacteria > Bacillati > Bacillota > Clostridia > Lachnospirales > Lachnospiraceae > Acetatifactor > uncultured Acetatifactor sp. The sequence goes on from NZ_CAPDXS010000077.1 coordinate 10,966, forward strand.
GCCCTCATAGTCCGCCTTGCAGTTGGGCAGGACTGCCTGCACATATTTCCCCACGCTGTCCCGGAGCATCTTGATCTTGGCGATGCACACGGCCTGCAGCGTATCTTCTGTGACCGGGAAGCACATGGTATTCCAGCGGATCTTCTCCACCTTGTCCAGGAATTCCGTGACTGCGGAGTTCTCCGCCGTCCCATTGTCCCCGCCCTCCAGCCGCAGGGACGCGAACGCACTCAGCTCCGTTTCTCCAGAAACTGTCTTGAATGTGACATATTTTCCTACGGATGCCGCAATCAGATCCCTGAAGGTCTTCACCCCTTCATAGACCTCCACCTTCTCCGTGCCCATATAGACCGTGACATCAAAGCCGCCGAGCACGTTCTCAGAGGATACGACAGAGATGTCATTCCCTCTGGTACCAGGATATGCCGCAGTCACCGTCAGCCCGTCCGCTGTCTCCTTCTCTGCCGCAGTGCCCGTATTGATGACATAGACATAGCAGGTGACCGCATTCTTGAAAATCTCGCGCACCATCAGCATAAAGTCATCCGCATCATAGACGCTTCTGCCCAGCTTATGCAGATAGGCATCCGGGGAATCCACGGAAAGCTTGATAAACTCCCCATTCGGCCCCCAGTCATACCCGACAAAGGGAATCACGGCAATGCCACGGGTAGAGCCCCTCGCTTTCTGCTGCTTCTTGGACTTCACATTGATATAGCTGCCAGGCCTGACCTTGCCCACGTTGATGTCAAAATTTCCACCAGCCATTACTTCCTTGCCTCCTTCTTTATGGATTTCTTCAGCCATGAATCCACCATGGCCTTCATCTCCGGGACGCTGTACTTCCCTTTTTCCTTCCCGGCTGTCGCCCCGATGAACGTGCTGGACGTCACATGGAACAGCTTCATGCAGTTCGCCTTCAGCACCTCATATGGGAACTTCCGTTCCCCTACCCCAGAAGATTTTACCGGCTCTTCTGCCGCCTGGTTCGCCGCATTCTTATCGGCATCCTTTCCTTTAGGCATGTCGCCCCTCCTTCCCTATCGGCAGTCCATTCATGAAGATGTCCCTGGCGAGCGCGACCTCCCTGGCATCATACCGGGTATGTCGGTCCCATGACAGCTCCATCTGGTACACCCCGTTCTCGATCCTTTTCAGCTTCGGCATGTTCACCCGGAAGTGCTTGCCAGTCTGCTTTCCAGCTTCATCCACCAGCGGTATCTTCCTCCGTTTTCCCATGATTGCCTGCAGCACTCTCTCGGCCAGCCCATAGGCAGCCAGCGTGTCATGATCCATGAATTTGATGTACATGGCGAATTCGGTCTTATAGGCATTTGTAGAAAGCTCTGCCGCGGTCGAGCTCGGAGTCGGATAAAACACGCATGGGGTCAGCATGTCCAGCGGCACTTCCTCGAAATACGGCTGTGCTGTGATGATGCCGGCCACGAAATAGTAGATTGCAGCGATTTCAAATTCCAGCATATTCCCACCTCACAGACTTATAAGAAATCGGAAAAATACTTTTCCAGCCATTCCTGCATCTTCTCTTCCATGTACATAGGTGCAATCCTTTCCATGAGCCTGACCGCTTCGTCAAAATAGTGGCTGCCTTCTATCCATTTCTGCTTCAGCAGCATCCCGGTCTTTGCACCCGGCTCATAAATGAATCTTGCATCCTTGTCCTCGGGCGGTCCTGTCCAATGCCCTGGAACCCACCGTGTGCTGACGCCTTTCGGATTCAGCCAGTGGCCGTCGTTCACATAGGATGCGTATCCCACATTGGTGCCTACTTCTATCTGCAGAGCACCCTCCTGGGCAATAAAGACATTGCCATTTTCGCCTTTCTGGAAACTGTTCAATAACAATCGTGTGTCCACCGACTCTGCCCGTATGATTGCATCCTGCACATGAGAAAGAAAATCTACCCCCAGGGAATCCAGGAACCGATTCAGTTCCTTTTTGAATCCCCCTCCTCGACCAGCCCGCTCCATCTTCTCGACGAACTTCCTCAATTCCGTGGTGTCCACACTCACATACTTCCCAGCCACTAAATCGCCCCTTTCACCTTCCCTTTCCGCTGCACCTGCACGGTTATGTGATGATTCCGGATATTCCTCGGAATCTCCGCATAATAGGCAATTCCGCTGCCAAGGTCGTAGATTTTGTCGTTCACCCGGACATCGGTCCCATACGGCAGGTTCAGCTTGCCGACCGTCGTGTATTCGTTGGCATCCTCTGTCTGGTTCAGCGTCCCTGTGTCCGACACATTGAAATGGCATGGGACATCAGCCACGTCTGGCTCCTCCGGATAGACAGATGTCTCCCCGGCTATCCCATACCCCAGGCTCTTCTCCTCCTTCTTCATATGGTATATGGCGCATCTTTGATCCAACAGGTTCTCAAACGACATAGGCACCTCCTACAGCTTCCGCAGATTCATGGCCACTTTCCCGCTGTCTTCCGGTAGGACATATTCCGCCAGCATCATGCCGAGCCCCAGGCTGTCCGCAATGTCCGTCTCTGTGTCAACGGTATAGGAATAGTCATCGAAGGTCTCCGAACTCAGCGCCCCTTCCTTCTGCGTGATGGCCTGCTTCGCATAGGCCTCCGCCAAAAGGATGACTGCCATCGTCACATCCGATGGCAGCCTGCTCTCATATTCCTCTGCTTCAAACCTATTGTGTGTATGGAAGATCACATACCGCTCTGCCCTGGCTATGTCATAGGCCAGCTGGCTGTCGGTTCTGGCTTCTACCTTCGGAGATGATGTGTACTCCCGAATCTGCTGCGGTTCAATCCAAGGCCTCTTCATGCTCTCCCCCTGATTCTTCTTCATAATCTGCCTGCGCAAAGCCCATTACATCAAGCGCGTCCTGAATTCGCGAAACCCTCTCGCCATTGTTATTACAGCCCTCAATGTCGATGCCATGAGCCTCGGCAAACGCAATCAGCTCGTCCTTCTTCATAGACCTTATATCAGCAGGTGCAGAACCACCATCCGTAGGCTCAGAAGCCTCCAGTCCCTCGTCCGCTATCTCGAACCGCCCTGTTCCCATAAGTTTCTCAGCGACATCATCTTCAACATCTACAGGGATTCCCTTGATACATGAGAACCCCTTTGCGGCATAGGATAGCCCCGATTTCAAGCATATCTTCTTCATAATGGCACCCCTCCTATGCAAGTTCCGTGAGCAGCGGAGGAAGGTTCATGATGATGGCTGCCGCCTCAAGCTCCTCGATGATTGCATCAAAGTCGAAATGGACGACATAGTACTTCTTATCCTCCCTGATTGCCTGTACGGATGTCTCGTCCTTCTTAATCTTCATCGTGTATGTATTGACCTGGACGAAGTTCTTCGGGTTGGAGAGGATGACCGTATTATCCGGCATCATCGGGACGCCCATGGAAGGGATGCCCACAGGGCTCTTATATAAGCTCTCAGGCACCGCGCCCCCTGCATTGATGACTTTATTGAGCAGGAACATCTCCCACTGCTGTGCCCTTGTGGGGCTCATCATCCAGCGGAGCGTCCCATCGTTGAACCTGGGGGGCAGGGAGGCCACCGCCTTGTAGAACATGTCAAGCTCCATCTCCTTTGCTCCAGAGACATCGATGATATGGCCATTTCCGAGCATCTTGATTATACCATCGTTCTGGCCGAGAAACACCTTATCTGCCGCGTCTCCAATCCGTACAGCCTCTGCGGCATTCCAGGCCCCCGCAGTATGGTTCGACATGAAGACGTAAAGGCTGCCGGCTTCTATGACGCAATCTCCGGCCGCATATGTCTTACTAGCAGAGAACACCTCTGCTGCGGCTGCCTTTTCCTCCCCATTGAGCAGGAGATCCTCGGAATCGACACCGACCTGTGAGGTCATGAGGTTGGTCACAATCCCGTCCATGTTCTCCCCCTCGATGTTCTGTCTGAGCGTCTCGTTGGTGATGTCCCAGTCAAGCCTCGTCGCTTTACAGGCATAATTGACCACCCCGAATTTGGGGCTTGCGGTCACCCCATCGAACGCGTTCTCGGTCTTCGGGCGGAGCAGCCTGTGGCCGATGCCAATCTTATCGATCTCACCTGATTTTTCCGTCCTCGTCACATGCCTGATTGCTTTCTGGAAAGGCGTCGCCTCGAATGTCTGCACCAGGAACTTCTTGGCCTGATATGGGGTGAGCGTTCCATGGGAGACTGAGTCTGTTGTTATTGTGTCTTTGATAATCTGTGCGTTTGTCGGCATAATGTTTTCTCCTCCTTTTCTTAGATGATGCCATGCAGATAGTGCTGCTCCTGCTTCTCGACGGTTCCCGCAGCGTCATTGAGGTTCCCGGGGAGCGCCCTGCTCTTCATCACAGGCCCCAAGGCCTTCATCACAGGCTCCATGGCTTTTCGGATCTCCTCCCCGACCATCTTAGCGATTGCATTCGGCGCCACATCCCCGGCAGGTGCATCTGCAGCTCCAACAGCGGTGCCGGCATCTCCTCCACCATCCCCTTCCGGAGCCAGGGCCTCCAACTGCTTCACCACAGGCTCCATGGCCTTCTTCACCTCTTCGGCCACTACTGTTTTTACTTCCTCTGTCGTCATCCCAACATCCTCCTTCTGAACATTGTCTGTTTCTGCCGCCGGCTCTTCCTGGAACTCTGCCAGGAATGTGCCGAGCGTATCATAAATGCCCTTGATGGCATTCAGATTCTTCGCGCTGAGGCTCTTCCCCTGCTTCAGGACAGATGCCGGGGCTGTCCCTGCTGCCTTTTCCAGGGACTTCACGATGCTTCCATCCGATGTGAGGAGCTGCGTGACGATATCGTTGAAATCCTCCAATGCCTCCCGGATGGCGTCTTCATCGGAGCTGTAGCCCCACTCCCACATGCCTGTGTCCGGATTATAGAAGTTCCCTTCCAGCGTGCTCCTGAGCGCATACCAGGCAGAATAGAAGTTGTCTTCCTTGACCCTGCGCTGGAAGTTGGTCTTCACGGCGCCTTTCTCCACCACGTCAAAGCCCATTGCCTTGGCCAGCCGCCGGAACAGACCCTTGGTCCCCTCCTGCTTCTCTACTGACAGCGTCACGTCCTCCTCCGAGTACACGCCCACCCCTCCCATGGAAAAGCCTGTAATCTCCCCCTTCTGGATGGACTCCCACACACCGGCATCGCTGATTTCCATGGTCATCAGCCATGTGCCTTTTTTGATGCCCTCCCCATCAATCTCCATGTCGCACTTCGCCACATAGGACTCCACCACGGCAGCACCGTCACATTTCTCAAAACAGTGCTGCAGGTCCACCTGGTTGCCGTTCTTGGCGAACCAGTAAGCCGCCTTCGTAATCTCCTCCTCGGTCATGTAGTTCCCCTGGCTGTCCTCCACCATAGGCTCATACACGATTCCTGTCACAAAGTGGCTGTCCGCATCTGCCTTCAGGATTCGGCCGAATGTGGCGAAATTTGCAGCCCCATCCTCCGATTTGGTGATCAGGAACTGCTTCTTGTTCGCAGCCTTGCCCACCAGGGACACAAAGCTGATTTTTGCATCTGTAATTGCGTATGCTTTCGCAATCCGCGGCATAATCCCATACCTCCTTCCAAAGAAGCACAGCAAAAAGGCACCCTTTCCGGATGCCTCTCTCTGTCCTCTATGCTATTCCAATCCCCTGCAGCTCATTCGGTCAATGCCTCGGCCTTTCTCTCGCTCTCCCTTTTCCTGAACTCCTTCATCCTTGTGGACTCCCTGTCGATTTTCTCTTCCAGTCTTTCAAGGGCTTCCCATACTTCATCTGTCATGAACTTGCCATAAATATATTCAAAGCAACCTTCAATCTCATCCAAATCATCCACATCCATCTCGTTCAGGTAGGCAAGGATTTCCTCCACGTCATCGCCGAATGCTTCCATAAGAGGAAAAATTACGAGTTTTGTAAAATCAAGCCCCTGGGTATCCTCCAATTCATCCCACCACTTAACTAGGCTTTCCACCTCATTTTTATCTACCATTTACCCGTCACCTCCCTCTGCTTTGCATCTGGAAATATGGTGTCAATGTTATGATGCGCATCCTCAAATATACCCACCGTTACACCATCATGCTCCTGAAATTTTCGGTATCCAATAATATTTCCTGCTTTATCCGTTAATTCCTCTGTTACTGCTGGCCTGTTCGCAACATACGTTCCAGCAACGCGCACCTTTTCATTGTCCCAATCTTCTGGGAACCATGACTGCCCTGTTTTCCCTAAACCCTTATCCTTTGTAGCATGGCCTTCCACTCCACCTATCCGGACACCATTGTCATATGTCTTTTCAATCCTATACGCAACCCCCCGGCTTGAAAGCTCGCCTAGATTTGCCTGCGAGTGCCCGCCTCCCTTCATCCTGCCGCCATTGTCCCTACCGGCTGGCTTCTTTGGATTTTTTAGGTTGGTGAAATCCCCCACCGTGGAATGCCTCAAAGCAGAGCCGCTTACAGTAAATATACCATCTTCCCGCAGTTTCTGCAATGAGGTCTTCTTGACTTTCGACAGCATTTCATCGCTGTCGATCAATCCGGCATCATAGAGAGCCATCTTGGTCTTTCCCAGGTACTCGACCTGTTCCTCCCGCGTCTTCCCCTTGAAGTTCTCAAGAGCGGAGTATGGAGTGATTCCTGCCTTCGCCTTATTCTGCTCATCCAGCTCCTTCTTCCATGCGGCATCCTCCTCCTCTATGTATTTCTGTTGCAGCCGCCTGCGCTCTTCCAGGCTCATGCCTATGGCACCATCGGCGGCTACCCCTCTGTGGACGCAGTGGCAGTTCACGCTCTCGCCTGGCGGGAGACAGGGGTCTCTTGGATACATGGGATTATATGTCTTGCCATCCTTCCCTTTCAGTACGAACGGCTGATTCTTTGGGACAATCTGGCCATCCATGTCCACATGGTTAGGGCGCGGCTTATTCTTATGCGCCCCCGTGTGCCTCCACTCCTTCCGGTCAGTGGATGGGCTCTGCTGGATTGCCTCTTCCCTGGCCACCGAATGGGCCCGGAGCACTTCGGTAACGGCCACCCTCCTGGCCTTATAATACTCGCTCCGCCAGCCTCCATCCATAATCTTCCGCGTCAGCTCCTGTATGCTTCCACCCTCGTCCATAGTCCGCTTGAAAAGGTCGGTAATCTCCCTGTGGGTACTGATTTGCATCAGCCTCCCAAGTTCCGCGCTCCAGGAAGCGAACCAGCTCTCTGTCCTCTTCTGTATGGCATCGACCACCAGCTCCCCATCTGTCTCCTGCATGTAGGCCGTGGCCAGCTTAGGAATCTCAGACTCGAACATCACCACAGCCGCCTCCCCAATCCGTTCAGCGATGTCGTCATCCTCCAGCATCTCAGCGACATTCTCTTGCGCTTTCTCCCAATCGCCCTCCGGCGCGTCCTCCAGCGCTGCCACGAAGGCTTCCGTCTGACCCTGGAGCGCCTCGGCCACGCCCTCCTGCAAGGAATCAATTGCCTCGACAGTCTCCTCCGCCTCAGCAAAGCCCTCGTCTGCCAGCACATCCGCCATGTCTTCATCCGCTTTGGCAAGATACCGGTCTATCGCGTCCAGTATGCCGTCCCCATTGGATATGACGGCTTCCGCAATCATCCGATAATATAATGGCTGCTCCAGCATGTCATCCACCTGCCTTTTCCCGGTACCCGTTCAGCGCCTTCCGTATCTCCAGCATGACCGGCACGATGTCCGCGTCATATGCAGCCGCCTTCTGGATCTGGCTGTCAAGCTGCTCCATCTCTTCATCCGAAACCCCTCTGGCTGCTTTCTGAGGCCCGCTATCTTGGCCTGTAGGCGCGTTTTTCTGCGATGGTGGTTCAATCATTGTCCCGAATCCGGAATTGTCCTGCTGCCCCTGTGAGAGCGTTCTCGAACATGCCAGCGGGATGTCGCCCCAGCCTCCATCATAGTCCTCACAGCCGTCCTTCCCCAGCACTTTATATGTGAGCTCCTTCGCCGTATTGGGCGTCAGGCCTCCGGCTCTCTCTGTGATGTTCAGCATCTTCTGGATGTCATCAGGGTTGGTGATGTCCGGCCCATCGAACCGCGCCTCCACATAATGGAAGCCGTAGCCATTCAGCAGCTTCTGGTTCACCGCCCAGGCCAGAGACGCCCTCTCCGGCTGGAACACCTGCTTCTCTGTGACCTCCATGGCCGTCTGCGCCGTCGCCCTGTTGAAGTCCGTGGTGTATCCAACATACAGATCCGGGAGCAGGAATGCGGACTGGGTCTTCTTCCTGCCGTTCTCCTGATACTCCTGGAATAGTTCATCTTTCTGTAGGATTGTGGCAAGGTCTTTGATCTCCACCTCCGGCTTCTCTTGGCTCGTGAATGCCGCCGTCGTCTCCAGCGTATCCGTCTCCAGCACCAGAAAGGAATGCTGGCCGCTCTCCCCCTCGATGCCCGCCATGTACTCCCTCAGCTTGGAGAATGCCGAATCCGACAACGTGCCGCCCTTGACCAGGATCATGAGGGGCGTGTGCCGCCCATGCCGGAAATAGCTGTTGTTCAACACCTCCGCCCGCCGGTTCCCGTCCACGGTCAGCACCTGGCCTATCCAGCGGACCTCCCCATAAGGCATGCTCCCAATCCGGAACTCGATGATCTCGTTGGCCTGGTCATCTATCCCTATGGCTTCGTCCGACTCGCCCATGTACTTCCCGTCCCTCTTGTCCATGATGCGGGGATCGCCGAACTCCTTGAAGTACACCGTCTTGCCGCCTACGTTCTGCCGGAACTTCCGGAACTTCTTTTTCCTGTCGACCGCCTCCCCCTTATGGAAATACTGGATGTCCACATAAGGCCGGAGCGGATAGGTCATGTCGATGGAGGGCGTATCGACAATGAACTGCAGCTCCGCCACCTCCTGCATCTGGTTCCTGATGACCTCGCAGTAGGCTATCCCATAGGTCTCCCTGTCACGGATGACGTTCTCGAACACTTCCTTGGTCTGCATGTCCATATTGAGCAGCGCGATGATTTTCTGCAGCGCGTCCCACTCCGCTTTCATCTCCGGCATCTCCGCATCATGGTCTTCCGCGTATCTCACAGAAATACCAAAGCCCGCAATATTGCTCTTATAGGCTCTGATGCACTGGGGAAGGATGGTGGAATTGTCCACCAAAGCTTTCAGGCCCCGCATGTCCACCGGATGGGGTATCCAGTCGGAAGCGGATGTCTGCATGGATGAATCCAGCTGCTCTCCCTTGTCCGACTTCTCCACTTTCTGTCCATAGAATACCGTCGGTGCATCCATGCCGGACGATTTCACTATCTTTACATCTATCTTCGCCGTAGGCCTCTTCCCTTCACCCATCAGCCCTTGCCTCCTTTCTTTTTATAACTCATCGGCAGACACACCAGCAGGACGCAGTCCCCTTCATCAGGTGAGGATAGCCCTCTGTCTTTCATCTCCTGCTTGCTCTCCACTTTCTGCTTGCCATTGCTGCAGAACTCGAATTTCCGGCATGACAGCTGGCCGATAAGGTCGCCGTCATCCGGCAGTATGACTTCCGGCGCATGGGGCCGCCCATGGTCATCATAAGGCGCAATCAGATCCCTTACCACCCCCATCATGTAGGTGGTTGAATCCGCATAATGCCTATGCTTGATTGGCACCCCGAAATTCACGGCCAAGATGGCCATGTCCCCGAACACTGCCGGGTCAGACCGTTTCCAGTTTCTTAGCTGGTCGACGACACCGCCGCCGACACCGCCGTCATCCACCTTGATGCCAATCTGCCCCTGGAACTGGAACCTCTGCTTCAACTCCTTATAAAGCTTTGCTATCATGCTGGCCGTCCAGGTCGTGTCCTTGCCATTGTACTTCTTATAGAACCGAACGACCTCGTTCACCCGGTATCCGATGCAGGTCTTGTCATCGCCATAGCGGGCCACGTCGCATCCTATCTCTATCCGCTCCACGCCGCTCACGTCCACTGGCTGGAGGTTCCCTGCGCTGTCCCGGAACCTCCCGAACGCCCTGGCTGTAACCTCCGACATCTCCGTCCTGGTGCTCTGCTCCAGGAACGCGATTGGGATGAACACATCGTCCTCCTGCTCCGGGAACTCGCCGTATACACGGACACGGACCACATTGCTGTTCTCCCCATACTTCCGCTTCATGGCCTCTATGTTCTCTTTATTGGTGCGCCCGCTGGTCTCCGCGTTCACAGTATGGCATCGGTACAGCGCATGATCCACCGTATGGCTCTCATAGAAGGTGCCGCTGGTCTTCGTGGGGTTCCCCATCAGTAGGAGCTTGTTGTTGGCTCCGGCCAGCGTGCCGGTGATTGCCTCCATGATTGGATCCGCCACGCCGGATGCCTCGTCTACGATGAAGAGCATGTTGTCCTCGTGGAATCCCTGCATGTTCTCCGGCTTTGTCGCCGTCCTGGCCACCGCGAACCAGCGCTTCTCATATCCAATCATGTAGACATATGTCTTCGTCCATCTGAGCAGCATGGGGAGCAGCGGGGAGTTGTTCATCCACTTGTCCACCTCCGACCACAGCACGTCATGGAGCTGCTGCTTTGTGGGAGCCGTGGCAACGATGCGCGGATATGGGAAGCAGACCAGGAACCAGAGGAGCAGCGCGGCTTCCTCGCCGGTCTTCCCCACGCCCTGTCCAGACTTGACGGACACCCTCGGATAATCCCTTAAATCATATGCCACCTTTATCTGCCAGTCGTCCGGCTCGAACAGCAGAACCTCGCGCATGAACAGAACCGGGTCGCTCTGCCATAACGGGATGCTTTCGTCAAGGAAATCCTCCAGCCAGGCCTCATTTTCCATCCCGCTGCCCCCTTTCCGCCAGTATCTTTTCTGTCCAGGCTTTTAAGATATCCTTTCCAGCCCCCTCGTTTTCCAGCTTCTGGCTCTCTGACCTGAGCCTTGCCAATGCCTCAATGGCTCTGGTCTTAGCCTTCTGCACCTTGGTGAGCTCGGCCTCCAGTGCCATTATGCTGTTCATGACAGCCTCTGTATGCGTAACGCTGGTTTCTGTCACCTTCTTATATTTTCCTTCGCCGATGCTCTCTCCATCAGAACCAACCAGATCCTCAACCTTTTTCGTCTTGGACGCTGCCTTTACGGCCAACCCATGGTTCTCTGCTTCCAGCTCACGATAGCGCTTGATGCTCCTCATAAGCCTACGTTCCCTCAGGGAGAACATCTGCAGCTGCATGATCAGGTGCGCTTCCTCGGCATCTTCCATGCTCTCTATCAAATCCCGCTCTTCATCATCCAGCGCATCCCAGTATATTCCGGAATATGCCCCATGCTTCTCCGCATTCTTGTTCCTGTATGGTGGCGCTCCTCCCTTCGAGCCCTCGGCGTTACGGTTGCCCGGCTGTCCGCCCCGCTTCCTTTTTTGCAACGTTGCATTGCCTTCCGCTTCGGTTTTCGCAACGTTGCATCTGGTCTTTTTTGAGGGTTCCGTTCCCCATTTCCCCCGGTTTTTCCAGCTGCGGATCGTCCCCTCCGGAACATCGAGCTTCTTGGCAATATCAATAAGCTTCATCCCTTTATGGAACAGCTTCTCCGCTTCTGCCTTTTTGTCGCTTGGCGCCCTCGGCATACCACCACCTCTCTTCTATTCGTTTTCGTTTCCATAAAAAGAGAGGGGGCAACGCGCTCCCTCTCCGTTCCGCTTTACGAATATTATTTGTCAGTACATTAAATCTTCGTTATGAACTCAGCTTTAGAGAACCCTTCCCCTGGCTTGACCATCATCTTAAGGAAGTCCTCCTTGGAGAACTCTGAAAGCCGGAAGATTTCCTCCGGCCTCATCCCGAGCTGCTTCCCTATCTCCTCCACCGACTTGCCCTCTCCCATCAGTTCCTTGACGATTGCCTTCATGGGCTCCAGCAGATGTGTGCCTCGCGCCCTATTATGGGTAACTGTCCCGTAGATGTTCCCGGCCTTGTCCTTATGCTCCACAATGACCACCGGCACCTTCCCGCACAGCCTGGAACGCAGCGGCTCCTCATCGGCAACCGTCCACCGGTGGAATCCATCAATAATCGTAAAGTCCGGCCTCACCACAATCGGCAATGTCCATCCATTGGCCAATATAGACTGCTTCAGCAGCTCCAGGTTCTGCCTTGACACTTTATTCGGGTTATAGTCATTAGGCTTCACCATCCTCCTGTCCACCCACTGGAGCGTTGACAGAGGGCCGCATAGCTTATCATCCATTTGTCATCCCCTCCTGTTTCATGGCTTCCGCAGCATACTTCCCATAAATCCTCTGGTACAGCGCCCTGAACGAGCGCAGCTTCGGGTCGCCGGACAAAAGCCCTTCATAGATTGCTTTGCAGTCCTTGTTATCTGCTATGGCAGATACGCCCATGAAGAAATTACGGTACTTTTCAGCCACATACCGTTTGTGTTTTGTCCGAAAGTTCCTATCCATATCAGAAAACAACAGCAAAAGAGCCGCCTTATAGTCCTTTTCAGCACCCCCCTTTTCATTCTGCTTCCTGGCAACTGTATTCCTGCCGAACATCTCACTATCCCAATATAGGGCTGCCAGATAGGCATTAGGTTCCCGCCGTACGATCCTTTCCATCAGGTCAGGATAGTACTCATTCATCTTCACAAGGCTCTTTGCAGTGTCAACGGAGAAGAACTGCGATACCCTCAACTGCCCCTTTCTCGTGCCGGACTGCCATAGAAACAGATAGATTTCAGGTATGTCCACTTTTTGCCGCGAAAGATAGAGCCATACATCATTGTCCTTCCAATCGTAGATCGGGAAAACCTGATGCTTGTTAGTCATGGATTTTCCAGCTCTCAGGGCGGTTGCCACATTTTGTAGCCTCTGGACAGATTCCGCTGTCCTGATTCCTGTAATCGTAATTCCATCGGCGCTTATCCGTGGCAGGAAGTCTTGATACGCATCCACTCGGGGGCGCAGCATCTGGTGGCTCCGAATCGCAAAGGATGGCGGCTTCCTTACCCAGACATCCTTTTTATATCTGTCCCAGCAGATAAAAGTTTCGTCATTGGACAATTCATTAAAGCAGTTATAGTGCTTCACCTCCAGGCAGAACCACTCAAACTTTGCTCCGACCAGCATGAATTTCTTCCGCCATTCCCTTACCTTTTCCTCTATGCATGGGAAAATGGCTTCTTCATCAATAAATTGCACAATGAGCTGCATCGGGGCAATCTCTCCCATCTGTATCAGATCCATTACCAGCTGAGCCAGGCAAAGGCTGTCCTTCCCACCGCTGAAAGACATATATACAGGGAGACCGTTTCGGAAAACATTCCGAATCCTGATCTTTGCAGCTTCCACCACATCAATACTGGCCAGGCATCTTTTTATAGCCATATCTTTTCCCCGCATTTCGGGCAGACAGCAAATTTTCTTATCTCGGTGGAATCTTCATTATCTGCCGTCGGCTCCTGCTGCGCTGCTGTGGCCGGAGCCTGTTCCATCTGCTGCTCTCTCTGGCCGGTATGCATCTGCTGATCCTTTCTCTCTGCCGCTTCCTTAATGCTTTGAATCTCGCCTTCGTCAAGTGTGCCGTATTCGGAAAGCTTGCTTGTGATATCCTCGGCCTCCGATACCATCTGCTTCAGTATCTCTTCATCGAACCCCGGGATGTCCAGATCCCCCCGCAAATCCTCCAAAAAGCTGTTCAGAGTATCCAGGTTCTCAATCCCCAGGCTGAAAATCTTATTGTCAGCAATCATCAGCTTCTTTTTCTGGTTTTCCGTGAGATTGTCATACCGGTACACGTCCGCCGTGTCCTTCCCCATAGCAATGAGCGTATCATACAGGCCGTTTCCAGCCAGAATGACATTCTTTTCATCCACGACAATCGGCCTGATCTGCCCGAACATCTCCACGCTCCGGCGAAACTCTTTAATCTGCTGCTCTGTATGTATCCTGACATTCTTCTCAGGCTTGACCAAATCGGCCAGCTTCATTTTTATTATTTTCACGTCCGCATCCTCCAAGATGATTTGGTAGGAGCGTCTGCAACGTATGACCTATATGCTATCTGCAAATAGCGAAATCATTTCAGGCTATCCAGAAAATCCTTAGCGCTCTGGATATGCGCCGCGGCCTCTGCCACGATGGTACTATCTATCTCGTAGACCTCCGCCCAGGCGCTTTCTACATTCCCTGTCCACTGCCGTGCCGGCCATGGATGCGTGCCGCAGAGATACCCGTTCTTCCAGCCATAAATCGGCGGCATCTCCAGATTGTGATAATAGATATATGCCAGCATCTGTTCATGTGTCCAGTCGGAGAGCGGGCTGTATCTCGTC
>NZ_CAPDXS010000078.1:0-25249 GCF_948601915.1 uncultured Acetatifactor sp.
AAACGGAGATTCCGCGGAGGGAGCAGATTTCGGAGAAGGTCTGCCGTCCAAAACGAAAGCAGACGTCATCTTCATCCCCGGCGGCTCCTATGCGGAACTGCCGGAGCGGGCGGCGCAGCTATGGAAAGCGGGGTATGCCCCCTATGTGGTGCCGTCGGGTAGGTATTCCGTGACCATCGGTAAATTCACAGGCGTGAAGTCAAAAGCGGATACCTACCGGAAAGACTATGCCACTGAGTGCGAATTCTACACGGATGTCCTGCTGGCAAACGGCGTTGCACCGGATTGCATCCTCCAGGAGGATCAAGCCCAGTTCACCGCCGAGAACGCCAGGTTCTCCAGGAAGCTTCTGGACACAAAAGGACTGCATCCGAAGAAGGCCATCATCTGCTGTAAGGGGTTTCATGCCAGGAGATGCCTGATGTATTACCAGCTATGCTTTCCCGATACGGAACTCCTGATTGCGCCTGTAGAGGGAAAAGTGACCAGGGAAAACTGGTATCGGACGGAAGCCGGCCAGAGGAGAGTGCTGGGAGAGCTGGCCAGGCTGGGGACGCAGTTCACACCGGAGCACACGCCGGAGATGGCGGAAGCCATGAAGCTTGGGTGACGAGGGGGCCAGTTCAGTGAAGGAGGTAGCATAGAGGGTGGACTACGGACTTGTAACAGAAGCTATGTCCGGCTATGACATACCGGAATCGGAAGCGATTTTGCTGCGGCACAATGAGAATATGACCTTTCGCGTAGGGACAGATTATCTGCTGCAGATCCATGAGCCTGTCCAGGGCTTCGAGACACAGCATCTCTATGAAGGGCTGGACCGCATGGCGGTGTATGAAACGGAAATCAGGTTCCTTGGACATCTGAAGAATCAGGGCATGATGAGCCGGGAACCGGTAAAGAACCGCAGGGGGCAGTGGATCACGAAGCTGGACAATGGCAATGTGGCCATGGTTTCCCGATGGATAGAAGGGGAATCCCTGGACAAGATGACGCTTTGCGAGGAACACTATTACCGGATTGGGCTTTTGGCCGCCGAGCTGCACAGATGCGCGAAAGGGTTTCGAGGGTTTCCTGCCATATCCTATGACGGACGGCATGTGGAAAGAATCGGTGAAAAGCTCAGGGCCCTGGAAGGAAACGGGCTGGACTGCGTATCCTGCAGGGCGCTAGAGCGGGCCTGCGACGCTGTGGGAACAGCTTTACGAAAGGCAGAGGGCGAATTCCAGATGCTGCACGCGGACTTGTCCCTTTCCAATATCCTGCAGACCAAGGCCGGGCTGGCGGCAATCGACTTTTCCCTCTTTGGGATGGGGCATCCGATGTTGGACATCGCAGTCCTGTTCGGCAATATAGGCGGATTGGCATGTCGGCAGAAAATCGCGGAGGGCTACCGGGATGGGGGCGGCCGCTTTGACTATGAAGCGCTGGATGCCTGCTTCGTGCTGACGATTTTGGACTGCATCGCAATCCACTTTGGGCAGTGGTGCAGGGAGAGCTGGTTCGAGGACAGGATGAAGCGCTGGCGCGAAGAGAGCCTGGAGCCTTTTGCTAGGGGAGAACGATTGCTCGCGGACGATTTTTGTATAATCCATGCGGGGAATTAAGAGAGAGGCAGGAGCCGAAATGGATGGATAATGAAAAAGGCATAAAGCCTTGACAATTCAACAAAGGCTTTACACCCCTGGTTAGTGGTTACTGATTCATGCTGTCATGCTGTTTAATTACCGTCTTCCAACATTGACTGAAAAATGTCCTTTAATTTTTGTAAATCCTCATTATCCGGTGATTTTATCAGAGCCTTATTGATTAATTCCAGAGCGAGCCGGATAAAACCTTGAAACTGTTTGTTCGTCATACCCATATCTGTTGCCATCCTATCACCGCCTTTCTGATATCATCAGTATAGCGGATTTGAAAAAGGATGTAAAGCCTTTATTCAATATATCAAGGTGCTAAAAAGCAGATGTGGAAATCCTGGCAGGAGGGTATTGTATGGGAATTTATTTGAATCCGGGAAATGAGGGGTTCAGGACGGCAATCCGTTCGGAGATTTACGTAGATAAGACAGGGCTCATCGGATGCACCAACAGATACCTGAATACAGAGCAGAGGTATATCTGCGTCAGCAGGCCGCGCCGATTTGGCAAATCCATGGCGCTGAAGATGCTGGCTGCCTATTACAGCTGCGCATACGACTCCCGGGAACTGTTCGAGGGATTGAAGATTGCGGAAGATCCGGGTTTTTTGGAGAATCTGAACCGATACGATGTGATTTTTCTGAATATGCAGCAATTTTTGATTGAGGCAGGGGCCGGAGAGGCCGTAAATTATCTGCAGCAAGCGGTGCTGGAGGAATTGCAGGAGGAATATGAGGAAGTCTTAAATAGACAATCGTCAGGGATTGCGGATGCCTTAAGGAAGATTTACGCAAAATCCGGAAAGCAGTTCATCTTCTTAGTTGACGAATGGGACTGCGTGATGCGGGAGCGGCAAAAGTGCGAGGATATGCAGAAGCAGTACCTGGATTTCCTGCGCAATCTCCTGAAGGATCAGCCCTATGTAGCGCTTGCCTATATGACAGGCATTCTCCCTGTAAAAAAATACGGGCAGCATTCCGCTTTGAACATGTTCTGGGAATATTCCATGACGGATCAGAGCTTTTTCGAGGAATATACCGGCTTCACGGACAAGGAGGTGCAGGGGCTCTGCGAACGCTTCTCCATGGATTACGCGGAGACCGGAAGCTGGTACGACGGCTACCAATTGACGGAATTTAAGCATGTATACAATCCCAAATCCGTGGTGGAAGCGATGCTCCGCCGCAGATTTTCAAACTATTGGACGTCCACGGAGACCTACGATGCCCTGAAGGTCTATATGGACATGGATTTCGATGGGCTTCGCGCCGACATTGTCCGGATGCTGGGCGGAGTCCGGGTCAAGGTGAACACCCGCAGCTTCCAGAACGACATGTGCACCTTTAAGACAAAGGACGATGTGCTGACCCTATTGATCCACCTGGGATATCTGGGCTACGACTCCGAGGAAAAGGAAGCCTTTATCCCGAACAGGGAAATCATAGAGGAATTTGAGAACGCCATGAGCGTAGGCGGCTGGACGGAAGTCATGAACGTGCTGAAAGCGTCACAGCGCCTGCTGGAGGATACGCTGAGTGGCGATGCGGGGAGGGTGGCGGAGGGGTTGGACAGGGCCCATACAGAAGTGGCATCCATACTGACCTACAATGACGAGAATTTCCTGGGAGCGGCCATCAGCCTGGCCTATTACAGCGCCAGGGAGGACTACCGGATGATCCGGGAGCTCCCCACGGGCCGGGGCTTTGCGGATGTGGCGTTCCTGCCCCTGCCATCCCGCGGCAAGCCCGCCATGGTGATAGAGCTAAAGTACGACAAGTCCGCCCCCGCGGCAATCCGGCAGATAAAGGACAGGCGCTACACACAGGCCCTGGAGGGGTATTCCGGCGAAGTCCTGCTGGTAGGGGTGAATTATGACCGGGACAGCAAAGAGCATGGCTGCATGATTGAGAGAGTGACCTTGTAGACAGAGCTGTTTCATTTGGGAGGAGACAACATGTTAAAAACCAACTATCCCGCAGGATGGCTGTCCGACATCGGCTTCGTAGTCATCTTTGCGAATTATCAGGGAAAATGGGTCTACTGTCTCCATAAGCGCCGCGGAAGCTTCGAGCATCCGGGCGGGCATGTGGAAGAGGGGGAGAGCCCCATGCAGGCGGCCAGGCGGGAGCTGTACGAGGAGTCCGGTATCAGGGACTGCACACTGGCGCCGCTGTGGGATTATGAACAGCTGTGGGAAGACGGTACAGGAAAAAATAACGGCAGGGTCTACTATGCCGAAGTCCATTCTCTGGGAGAGCTTCCGGAGAGCGAGATGGCCCGCGTCGAACTGTTCGGGACCGTGCCGGAAAACTATACCTACGACCCGGAAGAGGAAGAGGAGGACCTGGAGCGGATAAAGAAGGCTCTCCGGGCATACAGGGAGTGAAACCGTTGACGCAGGCTGACCTGAAAACGCAGGAAAGGTTCCGAAGGCTGCCGGGGAAAGATACAGATGAGGGAATGCGTCCACAGACAGGAGAGGAGGGGCTGCATGAGGATAGGCGAGGTGAGCCTGCTTACCAACGATGTGGTGAGGCTGGCGAATTTTTATAAGAAGCTTCTGGACATCCACAACGGAAGCGATGACCCGGTGCACCAGACCCTGATCGGGGAGGAGACCATGCTGACCATATATGACGACGGTTCGGAGAAGAACAATCAGAACCAGAACATATGTCTGGCATTCACTGTGGAGGACATTGAAAAGGAATATCGCAGGGTCATGGAGCTGGGGGCCGAAATCATAGAGCCGCCCATGGAGCGCCCCTGGGGAGCGGTCAACATGAGCTTCCGCGACCCGGACGGGAATGCCATCTACCTGCGAAGCTTTGGGGGGTGAATCCCCTTTGTCAGAAACCACAAAAATAAAACAAAAACGACACAATCCAACATTTACTTGTTGACTTGTGTGGTGGATAGGCTTATAATACTAGACAATAGAAAGTTTTTTCTTTCTATTGTACAAAACAATAGAAAGTAGGAAATTGCTTTTGTTTTCTATTGTACGCCCTGTAAGCCGAAAAGCGCTACAATTGAATTTTGCCGCATGGGACAAGCCGGCGGCAGGAAACCAAATGAATCAGGAGGAATCAAAATGCAGAACGAGTATGAAATCAAAAAAGAGATTTGCGACATCGGCAAGAGAATCTACAACCGGAACATGGTGGCCGCCAACGACGGAAACATCTCCGTGAAGATCAGCGACAATGAATTCCTTTGCACCCCTACGGGCGTGTCCAAGGGCTTCATGACCCCCGAGTACATCTGCAAGGTGGACGCCCAGGGCAATGTGATCCAGGCCAACGGCAATTTCAAGCCCTCGTCCGAGATTAAGATGCACATGAGAGTCTATCAGGAGAGACCTGACGTCAGAAGCGTAGTCCATGCCCATCCCGTGTATGCCACCAGCTTCGCCATCGCAGGCATCCCCCTGACCCAGCCCATCATGCCCGAGGCGGTCATCGCCCTTGGCTGCGTGCCCATCGCGAAGTACGGCAGGCCTTCCACCATGGAGATTCCCGATGCCGTCTCCGAGTATGTGCAGCATTTTGACGCCGTCCTCTTAGAGAACCACGGCGCCCTGACCTATTCCGATTCCCTGCTTGCCGCTTATCTGAAGATGGAGTCCGTGGAATTCTACGCGCAGCTCCTGTACCAGTCCAGAATGCTGGGCGGCCCCAAGGAGTTCACCCCTCAGCAGGTGGAGGATCTCTACGAGATCAGGAGACAGTTCGGCATGAAGGGCCGTCATCCCGCAAACCTCTGCCCCAACGCGAAAGAGGGCAAGCCCAGCTGCCATACCTGCGGCGGATGCCACGGCGATGACAAGAAGTCCGCTGTCTCTGCCGATGTGGTGGCCGAAATCACGAAGAAGGTGCTGGAGCAGTTAGGGAGATAAAGATGCCTACCGACAGGACATTCTGCAGGAGATTCATATGGAAAACAGAGAAATAGAGGCAATCGTCCGTGCAGTCGTAGAAAAAGCGGCGGGACGGCAGAATCCGGAAAGCGGCCCCGAAGCAGGGCATCCTCCGGCCGCCGGGCGGACAGGCACGGCAGAGGCCTGTGGCCCGGATGGAGACTATGCCCCGGGGGCTGCAGGTTCTGGCCATGGGGTGGCGATGCCCTCCGGGGACGGAAAGCCGGTCCCGGCCAACGGCGGCCTGGTGCGCGTCTCCATGCCCCTTGCGAAGGCGGTGGAGCTGATTGGGAAAATCGAGGCCAAGGCGGCGGAATGGGACATGCGCGTGGTGACGGCAGTCTCCGACGCCGCAGGAAGGCCCGTGGCCGTCCACTGCATGGATGGTGCCTACATAGGCAGCTTTGATGTGGCATTGAACAAGACTTATACATCCATAGCGTTCCAGATGTCCACTGCCCGGCTTGGGAGCCTGAGCGGGCCCGGTGGGAGTCTGTACGGCATACAGTTCACCAATAATGGTAGAATCGTCATATTTGGCGGCGGAGAGGTGCTGAGGAGGGGCGAAGTCATCGTGGGCGCCCTGGGCGTCAGCGGCGGTAGCGCCGAACAGGACACGGCTCTGGCAGCTTATGGAAAAAGTATATTCGCGGAACTGGAATAGGAGGTAGCACAGTGCTTGTAAACGAGAATCTGGTACAGGATATCGTACAGGAAGTGGTGGCGAAGATGCAGATTGCGGAATCCGCAAGCGGAAAGCACGGCATCTTTACCGACATGAACGAAGCCATCGCAGCCGCAAAGGCTTCGCAGAAAACCGTCCGCAGGATGTCCCTGGATCAGAGAGAACAGATTATCAGCAATATCCGCAGGAAAACCCATGAGAATGCGGAAATCATTGCCCGGATGGGCGTGAACGAGACAGGAATGGGCAATGTGGGGCATAAGATATTAAAGCACAAGCTGGTGGCGGACAAGACCCCGGGCACCGAAGACCTGAAGACCGCGGCTTGGTCCGGCGACAGGGGGCTGACCCTGATTGAGATGGGGCCCTTCGGGGTCATCGGCGCGATCACGCCCTGCACCAATCCCAGCGAGACCGTCATCTGCAATTCCATCGGCATGCTGGCGGCGGGCAACACGGTGGTGTTCAACCCCCACCCTCAGGCCGTGAAGACCACCATCTTTGCCATCAACATGATCAACGAGGCCTCCATGGAGGCCGGAGGCCCGGACAATGTGGCCTGCACCGTGGAGGTGCCTACGCTTCAGACCAGCGATGTGATGATGAAGCATAAGGACATCCCTTTGCTGGTGGCCACCGGCGGCCCGGGCGTGGTGACGGCAGTGCTGTCTTCCGGAAAGCGCGGCATAGGCGCGGGGGCCGGAAATCCCCCCGCAGTGGTGGACGAGACCGCGGACATCAGAAAGGCTGCGGAAGACATCGTCAACGGCTGCACCTTTGACAACAACCTTCCCTGCATCGCGGAGAAGGAAATCGTGGCTGTAGACACGATTGCGGACGAGCTGATGCACTACATGATTTCCGAGCAGGGCTGCTACCTGATCTCCAAGGAGGAGCAGGAGAGGCTCACGGCCACAGTGCTCACCCCCAAGGGGCTGAACCGGAAATGCGTGGGTCGGGACGCGAAGACCCTGCTTGGCATGATTGGCGTCACCGTCCCCGACAACATCCGTTGCATCGTCTTCGAGGGCGAAAAGGAGCATCCTCTGATTGCAGAGGAGCTGATGATGCCGATTTTAGGCATGGTCAGGGCAAAGGACATCGACGATGCCATCGAGAAGGCCGTGTGGCTGGAGCACGGCAACCGCCATTCCGCCCACATCCACTCCAAGAACATTGACAATATCACAAAGTACGCAAGAGAAATCGATACGGCCATCCTGGTGAAGAACGCCCCTTCCTACGCGGCGCTGGGCTTCGGCGGCGAAGGGTACTGCACCTTCACCATCGCCAGCCGTACCGGCGAGGGCCTGACCAGCACCAAGAGCTTCACCAAGAGCAGGCGCTGCGTCATGTCCGACAGTCTCTGCATCCGATAAAAATGGAAGAAGGGCATTCCGTGGAAGCACCAGCCTGAAAAGAAACGGAAAGGAACATGAAGCCTTCCCCGGAGGAACTGAATGACTTAAAAGCGCGGCTGAATGCGGAGCTGGATAAAATTTTGGTCAGCGCGCAGTAACCGACAGCAGTGCGGAAGGCAGAAGCAACAGACAGAAAGGAGATTTTAAGATGGCTGATACGGCACAGATAGAAGAAATCGTGAAACAGGTGCTGGCCAGTATGTCAGGGACTGGGGCTGCGGCGCCCGCGGGAAACGGCGGGGCTGGCGGGGCAATCCCCAGGACGGCACATGTGGCAATGCTCACTGGTCTGGAGCATTTTGACGTAAAGGAATTCCCCATGCCGGAAGTGGGCGACGGGGACATTCTGGTAAAGGTGGAAGGCTGCGGCATCTGCGGCACGGACGCCCATGAATTCAAGAGAGACCCCTTCGGACTGATTCCCGTGGCCCTGGGCCATGAGGGCACCGGGGAGATCGTGAAGATGGGCAGGAACGTAAAGAAGGACAGCGCCGGAAAAGACCTGAAGGTGGGCAACAAGGTTGTCACCTGCATGATTTTCAAGGACAATCCGGACATCACCATGTTCGATCTGAACAAGCAGAACGTAGGCGGCGCGGACGTGTACGGGCTCCTGCCCGACGACGACATCCATCTCAACGGGTGGTTCTCCGATTACATCCTGATCAGAGAGGGCTCCACCGTGTTCAATGTCAGCGACCTGGATCTATACTCCAGAGTGCTGATCGAGCCCTGCGCGGTGCTGATCCACGCGGTGGAGAGGGCGAAGAGCACAGGCATACTTCGGTTCAACAGCCGTGTCGTGGTACAGGGCTGCGGCCCCATCGGCCTGATCTGCATCGCCATCCTGCGCACCATGGGCATCAACAAGATCGTGGCGGTGGACGGGGAGCAGAAGCGACTGGACTTCGCCAAAGAGCTGGGAGCCTCCGACTCCGTGAACTTCAAGGATCACAAGGGCATCGAGGCGCTGGCAGGGGCCGTGGCCGAGAAGTGCGGCGGGCATCTGGCGGATTTCGCCTTCCAGTGCACTGGATCCCCCGCGGGACATTCCAACATCTATAAGTTCATCCGCAACGGCGGCGGGCTTTGCGAGCTGGGATTCTTCATCAACGGCGGGGATGCCACGATCAACCCCCACTTCGACATCTGCTCCAAGGAGATTACCACTGTGGGCAGCTGGGTGTACACCCTGCGGGACTACGCCACTACCTTCGACTTCCTAAAGAGCGCGAAGAAGCTGGGACTTCCCATGGATAAGCTGATCACCCATACCTACCCGCTGGAGGAGATCAATGAGGCGCTGAAGACCAATCTGGCCATGACAGGGCTGAAGATTGCCATCATCAATCAGTAGGGCCGGGATCCGGAGCCGACAGGACAGAGACGAGATGGAGACGAAACCGATTGCCGGCAGGCTGAAAAGGAAAGCGGGCTGCGGGGCATGCGGGGAAGCGAGGGAAGTAAATGGAAGAAAAGATTTCCATGGAAGACAGAGATTCCGCGGAAGAAGCGGTGGGATTGCTGGAGGTGTTCGGCCTTGTCTGCGCCTTCATGGCGGCTGACGCAGGCTGCAAGGCGGCGGATGTGAGGCTTGAGGTCTTTGACAAAAATAAACCCGCAAACGCGGACGCGCTGCCGGTGCCTTTGCTGGTGACGGTGAAGTTCCGGGGGAGCATCGCTGCCGTGGAAGCTGCCATGGAGGCGGGCGAGGCGGTGGCCAAGTCCCTCACCGGGGTGGTGCAGCGCCACATCATTCCCAGGCCCACCGGGGACACGGGAAAGATGCTGAAGATCAGCGCGTTCGACAAGAATTAAAGGCCGACAGTTTCCGGCAAAGGCCGGGCGGCAGCGGCAAAAGAGACCGCGGCTGGCATCTGCCCGTCAGGCGGACTGCGAAGCAGGAGAAACGGCAATATATTGAAAAATAAACGGAATTTTCGGATTCAAGGGCCGGAAAGAAGCCCGCGGATTCGGGTAGAATGAAAGGAGAGCATTATGGCACAGGAAGCATTGGGAATGGTAGAAACGAGAGGTCTGACAGCGGCGATAGAGGCGGCCGACGCGATGACCAAGTCCGCGGAGGTATCTCTGGTAGGCACCGAGAAGATTGGTTCCGGCCTGGTGACCGTCATGGTGCGCGGCGACGTAGGCGCTGTGAAGGCATCCGTGGAGAGCGGCTCTGCGGCAGCCAGCAGGCTGGGCGAGCTGGTGGCTGCGCATGTCATCCCCAGGCCCCACAGCGATGTGGAGAAGATTCTGCCGAAGATTTAAGGGGAGGCTCCGGCTGCATGGGCGAATCTGCGCTGCCGAAGCGCCCGGGAACATATGACAGATACAGGTAAGCAAAGGAGCCGGCAAATGAGCAATACATCATTGGGCTTTATCGAGATTACGGGGGTGGTCGCCGCCATCGATGCCTTGGACATCATGTGCAAGACGTCCGGCGTGGAGCTGGCCACCTGGGAGAGGAAGCTGGGCGGGAGGCTGGTCACCATCATCGTGAGAGGCGATGTGGCGTCCGTCACCGAGGCGGTGGAGGCTGCCTCGGCCAAGGCAATCAAGAAGCCCGTGGCCAGCGGCGTCATCGCCAATCCCCACGAAGAGATCGTCAGACTCGTGAACCTGAGCGCTAGCCGGTTCATGGCCGGGGAAGGGCATTCCCCGGAAGAGGGAGGCTCCCCGGAAGCGCATTCCGGCGCGCTGGACGCGAGGACGATTCAGGAAGTATAAAAAGCGGCTGACCGGAGAGAGGAGCCGCGGAACTGGAAACATCGACGGCCCGGGAAGAGGGCGGTTACGGAACCGGAAACAGTGACCGCCAGAACAGTGCACAGGGAAATGGGCACAGGGCTGGGGGTTACGGAACTGGTACAATAGAAAGCAGGCTTTCTATTGTCATGAATAGGAGGAAGAGAAATGGCACAGGAAGCATTAGGAATGGTGGAGACAAGAGGTCTGGTAGCTGCAATCGAGGCAGCTGACGCAATGTGCAAGGCGGCCAACGTTAGCCTGGTAGGCACCGAGAAGATTGGTTCCGGCCTGGTGACCGTTATGGTGCGCGGCGATGTAGGAGCCGTGAAGTCGTCTGTAGAGGCCGGTGCATCCAGCGCATCCAAGCTGGGCGAGCTGGTGGCCACCCACGTCATCCCCAGGCCTCACACCGATGTTGAGATGATCCTCCCCAAGACGAAATAAGCATGCCACCCAATGGGGGTGGATGCCGTTTCAGCAGGAGGGGATTGATGGATCTTCCTGCGGATATTGGAGGAGAATATGGAACAACAGACTGTTGAAATGATCACACAGATGGTGCTGCAGACCATACGCGGGATGGAGGAGAGGAAAGGCGGCTACCAGGTGCCGGTGGGCGTGTCCGCGAGGCATATCCACCTGACCCAGGAGCATGTGGAGGCCCTCTTCGGCCAGGGCTGCCACCTCACGAAGAAGAAAGACCTCATGGGCGGCCAGTACGCCTGCAATGAGACGGTCACCGTGGTGGGGCTCAAGCTGCGGGCCATCGAGAACGTAAGGGTCTTAGGCCCTGTCAGGAAGGCCTCCCAGCTGGAGATATCCGCTACGGATGCCATGAAGCTGGGCGTGGCCGCCCCCATCCGGGAATCCGGCAACATAGCAGGAAGCGCCCCCATAGCAGTGGTTGGCCCCAGGGGCGTCGTCTACCTGGACGAGGGCTGCATCATCGCCATGCGCCATATCCATATGTCGCCGTCAGACGCGGCTGCGGCGGGCGTGGCGGACGGCGATATCGTGTCCGTGAAGGCGGACAACGAGCGGGGCACCGTGTTCAACCAGGTGAAGATCCGGGTGGACGAAAGCTTCACCCTGGAGATGCACATCGATACGGACGAAGCCAATGCCAGCAGGATCAAGACCGGCGACATGGTGACGATCGTCAGGTAATTTGGCGAAGACAAAGGTTTTTCGCTGCTGTCATAAGGTGCCGGATGCCCTCCTGGATTCTATGGGAGGGATATCATAAAAGGCTTGACGGAATTTGGACTTCCGAAATACGCTCGACCGGATACATATGCTTTTGGGCATGCCGGTAGGATGCGCCGGAAGTTTTGACAGCGTGGCAGCAGCATTTTTGGCGGAGGGGACGGCAGGGCGGCTATCGCCTTGCCCTCCCCATCCGTCTTACCATCCAGGCGGATAACGGCAGGAACCGCTTCAGGCGGATGGCAAGGTAAGGAGAGTGTGGGATGGTCGTAGGCAAAGTGATAGGGAGCATCGTCTCCACCCGAAAGAGCGAGAACCTGGTAGGGAATAAGTTCATGATCATCGAGCCGCTTCAGGAGATGGCCTCCGGGGCCGCCCGGTTCGTGGCAATCGACAATATCGGGGCCGGCATCGGCGAGACAGTGCTGGTGGCCACCGGAAGCGCTGCCCGTGTAGGCATGGAGAACGCGCCTGTGGATGCGGCGATTGTGGGCATCGTGGACGAATAGGGGCGGGGGATACAGCGCGTGGCGCACAGGACTACAAGCATGGAGGAAGAGACATTCCATAGAAGAGAGAGGCGTTTCATGGAAATGCAGGCTTTGAAACAGGTTTTGCAGGAGAACGGAATCGTCGGCGCAGGGGGCGCGGGCTTTCCCACCTATGCAAAGCTGGATCCGCGGGCGGAAGTCATATTGATGAACTGCGCCGAATGCGAGCCGCTTTTAAAGCTCCACAGACAGCTCATGGAGCAGCAGGCGGAAGCAATCCTGAGGACCTTTGACGGCATAGCCCGGACTGTGGGGGCGAAGGAGGCCGTCATCGGCATTAAGAGAGAATACAAGGCCGCCGTAAAGGCGATTGAGACATACATAGACGCATATCCGGATATGCGCATACAGCTTTTGGACAGCGCCTATCCCATGGGGGACGAGGTGGTGCTCATCTATGAGGCCACAGGGCGCGTGATTCGGCCCGGGGGGCTTCCCATCGAGGAAGGCGTAGCTGTCTTCAATGTGGAGACTGTGTACAATGTATACCGGGCCCTGGAGCGCCGGACCCCGGTGATCGACAAGCTGGTCAGCGTAGTGGGCGAGGTGGAGCATCCCATTACCCTGCGGGTGCCCATAGGGGCATCCATCGGGGATGTGGCGGCTTACGCAGGGGGAATCAAAGTAAAGGAACCCGTCTATCTGGTGGGCGGGCCCATGATGGGGAATCTGGCCACAGAGCATGATGTGGTGACGAAGACCACCAATGCAATCATCGTACTGGACAAGGGCCACGCCCTGATACAGCGCAAGAACAGGAACGCGGCCATCGATCTGAAGAGGGCGGCTTCCTCCTGCTGTCAGTGCGAGACCTGTACCAGCCTCTGCCCGCGCCATGCCCTGGGGCATCCCATCGAGCCCCATAAATTCATGCGCAGCGCGGCGAACAAGGACTTCCAGGACACCAATGTGTTCCTGAACACGTTTTTCTGTAGCTCCTGCGGGCTGTGCGAGAACTTTTCCTGCCCCCAGGGCCTTTCGCCCAGGAGCCTGATTGCGGACTACAAGCTGGGCCTGCGCAAAGCCGGGGTCAAGCCCCCCGCCAATGTGGAGCCCGCCCCGGTGAAGGAGAGCCGGGAATACCGGAAGGCCCCGGAGGAGAGGCTGGAGGCCAGGCTGGGCCTGTCCAGGTACAATGTGGACGCGCCCCTGCAGCCGGAGGATTTCTGGAGGAAGGAGCAGCGGATCCATAAGGTGAAGATTCTGCTCAGCCAGCACATCGGCGCTCCCGCAGTCCCCACAGTGGAAAAGGGCGCGCAGGTAAAGTGCGGCCAGTGCATCGCAAACCCCGCCCAGGGGCTGAGCGTAGGTATCCATGCCTCCGTGGACGGCAGGGTGCAGGAGGTCACGGAGAGATATATCGTGATAGTGTGTCAGTAAAGAGGGATGTAGAACCGGTACAATAGATAGCAGGTTTTCTATTGTCATTAATTTAGGAGGGAATGCCTTATGGGTAGGGCTTTGGGAATGATAGAATTCAAGACGGTCTCCACAGGCGTGACAGCCGCGGACGCCATGGTGAAGACGGCTGCCGTGGAGCTGGTGGAGGCGCAGACCGTATGTCCCGGCAAATATATCGCCCTGATTACAGGGGACCTGAGCGCGGTGGACGCGGCGGTGGACACGGCGAAAGTGCAGTACGGGGAGCAGCTGATCGACAGCTTCGTGCTGGGCAATCCCCACGAGGGCATCTTCCCGGCAATCTACGGCACTACCCACATCGAGCATATCAGCTCCCTGGGAATCCTGGAGACCTTCGATGCCGCGGCCATCATCGTGGCGGCGGATGTGGCGGCCAAGACCTCCGAGGTGGAGCTGATAGAGCTGCGCATCGCAAAGGGCATGTGCGGCAAGTCCTACGTGTTCCTCTGCGGGGAGGTGTCCGCCGTGGAGGCAGCCATCTCCAAGGCCAAGGCCACCGTGGCCGAGACAGGCATGTACCTGGACTCTGCGGTCATCGCTCACCCTGACCCGCAGATCTGCAAGTCGATTCTGTAGAGGGGATTTATAACTGTCTGGAAAGCTCCGGGACTGCTGCCGGAGATTCTGCCGCAAGACCCAGAAAAGCGCACGGTTTACGTCATGTACCGTGCGCTTTTTGATTGTTGTATTATGACTGTATTTTGGATAGAAGGGCCCCCTGTAACACCCGGGAAAAGTTTACTCCCATGGAAACGGCCCGGTCATTCAGCCATGATGGGTGGAAAAATCTGATAAAATCCTGTAACACAAGAAATAAGGAAACACAAATGGTGTATAATACGGTAAAAATCTGTGGATTTCATACAAAGGAGAAGAGGAATATGGCACACAGGCTTACCGAGGATACGATTGCCGGATATCAGGGATACATGGCGGGAGAGGAGTACGCCCCTGACACGATAAAGAAATACTTGCGGGACATCCGCGCCTTTGCCGCATGGGTCTCCGGCCAGGAGCCCCGCCCCCTGGCCGGAGGCGCGGGGCATTCTTTCCGCGAAGCCGCGGCTGGGGACAGCGGAGAAGCCGGCGGCGCTGACGGGAATGCCCGGGAGGGGATTGCGGTGGACAGGGAAGCGGCAGCAGGCTGGAAGGCCCATCTGGTGGCGGAAGGCTACGCCCCTGTCAGCGTCAACGCCATGCTTTCGTCCCTGAACAGCCTTTTCCGCTTCCTGGGCTGGGAGGAGTGCAGGGTCCGCTTCCTGAAGATTCAGCGCAGGACCTTCCGGGATCAGGACAGGGAGCTGAGCCGGACAGAATACGGGCGCCTCCTGGACACCGCCAGACAGTCGGGGAACATCCGCCTGGCGCTTCTGCTGGAGACAGTCTGCGCCACCGGCATCCGGGTGTCCGAAGTGAAATACATCACCGTGGAAGCCCTGGGCCGGAAGCGGGCGGACATCTCCCTGAAAGGGAAAGTGCGCACCATCCTCATCCCGGGGAAGCTGTGCAAGAAGCTCAGGGACTATGCCAGAAAACAGGGCATCACAGCGGGCGAGATCTTCATCACCAGAAATGGGAAGGGCATGTCCAGACGGCAGATCTGGCAGGAAATGAAGCGCCTGTGTGAAAAGGCGGACGTGAGCCCCTCCAAGGTCTTTCCCCACAACCTGCGCCATCTCTTCGCCAGGGTCTTCTACAAAGCCTGCCGGGACATCGTGAAGCTGGCGGACGTCCTGGGCCACAGCAGCATAGAGACCACAAGGATATATCTGATTACAACAGGGGAAACACATGCCCGCCGGATGGAACGGCTGGGGCTGATCAGCTGAATAGGGACAGAATCGCCATTTCGTGACTATGACCGATTACGATATGACAGTCTTCCTACTACCACATGTTCAGTATAGCACGGCAATGGGCGTTTTTCAAGTATATTTTATGACCTGAGCTCTGAAAAAGTGACGAAAATGACAACATGGTTTTAGGATAACGGCACAGAAAAAAGACATCAAAAAATTATTTTTGACGTTTTTTTCCTGCGGGCTCCGAACCGAAAGATTCGAAGGATGCGTTGGCTGGCGCATCCTTTTTTGCTGCGCAGAAAAGCAGCCCGTTCGCTGTATTTTGGCTTTCAGGGCCTTTTTTGCGGTGAGGGACGGGACAAAATGGCGATTTCGTTGACTGCTCTCAGGGGATGAGGGGAAGAGTGGAGGGGGACATACATGAGGAGGCTTGTTTTGGCGGGGGATGCTCCGCCAGGCCAGTCTGCCCTGCAGCTACGGCCATCGCGGGCGGCAGGGCGGAACGGGAGGCGATGGGGAGCGGGCAAACCGCCGGAAACGGCGGGACGCAAAGCCACAGGGACTAAGGCGTTCCTATCAGATGCGGCAGCTTCGGCAGCCCTGCCTTACCGGCAGGAACCTGCGCTGGTGGCGTCTGACGGGATCTGCTATGTCAGCCTGGCCGCTAATTATAAAAGGCAAACCGCGGGAAACGGCGGGACGCAAAACAAGGGGTCTAAAGCACAAACAGACTATGAATTTGTCTGCGCGCCACGGCAGCCCGGCTACTGATTATAATTAGCAAACCGTTAGAAATGGCGGGACGCAAAGCTATGGGGGCTAAGGTGTTGGAAGTTTCGTTTCACAATGCTATGCCAGCCCGGCCGCCGGATACTTTGCATCCGAAATAATTCTTTTTTTGGCAAAGAAAGGAATGAAGAGATGAAGAAATTAAAGCGTTTGGGCAGACGGATGTTCGCGCTGATTCTGGCCACCATGCTATGTTTAGGGGGGGCACCTGAGCTGACGGTGCAGGCGGCGCAGACATCAGGAACCCGGATAACGGATTCAGCCCTTGCATGGTGCAGCAGTGACAAATCTGATGACACCAAGCTTTGGAACTGGTATAACCAGACGACGTTTTATACCTATAGTCCCAGCAACCCTGCTGGCCTGAGCTGGAATTTCCCGACAGGTAAGCTGCCAGCGAATCTTCCGGCAGCGGATTCACCTGTTTATGACGAAGGGCCTGTATGGCTGTGGGCGCTCGGGGACTGGGATTTGGTAAACAACAGGGGCGGTGCGCCATTTGCAGCCAGGAATTTCCGTAATATCAAGGTGAATGGCCAGTCAGCTACAAATGGAGGGACAGTTAATCTTGGCTATGCCAATGTGACGGTTTCCTGGGAGACGACAGGTAGTACACCGAAGTTGAAATTCCAGTTTTTCGCCGGAGATAGAGCTCCCGTATCGGGTGACAAAATCGAAATAGATGTCGACTTTGATTTTTATCCGTTGAACAATGGCGGCTCTGTTAAGGGGAATACAGGATTCATTTACGGCTTCAGTGGGGCCGGCAGCGGCAACGTTGATAAGACGGCGTCACCCGTAACACGAGCGGTAGAAATTGATTTGAATACGCAGACTGCAAAGTGGTATTCTGATCGTTTTAGAACTTTGATTGGTACTAAATCGCTCGTTGATGGAAAAACTTCTTTAGAGACAGTTTTTTCCCAGCAAATGCTGTATGGCGGACGGTACTACAAGTTTTATCCATGGGAAATTAAAGAGGTATCCGTCGGTTCATATGATATGTCCATTGTTTCTGTGGAGGCTGACGCATGTGAATGGGATGATACGTTTGATGACCATAATAAGCTGATTAGCAGACCCAATACAGCGAAAGGCATGAGGAGCACAGTAACCGCCCAAAAACCTGGCGAAACCAGTGTCAAAATAGGGACTATATGTGACATTTCCGATTACGTAAGCGGTGGAACATTATATTCAGTAGATATGCTCTTTAACACAACACTGTACATCCGCGTAATTGGAGACAAACCGACCTATACTGTCACATATACGGATGGCGTACCAGATGAGGTGGTTTTCGAAAACCAATCATATGCGGAGTTAGCCGAGGGCGCTGCGACGCCTGCATTTAAAGAAGAAGCTGGGAAGACGGAGGTCATTACTACCACAGATGGGAAAAAAGTCGTCCAGCCGATTCGAAAAGGATATATTTTCCTCGGCTGGGAGCCGGATGTGGCAGAAACTGTGACGCGGACTGTCACCTATGTAGCGAAATGGCAGGAAATGGCAATCACTGGATTCGAAAAGGAACTGGTAAATGAGCAGAGCAAAGTTCCTCAGGGAATCGACACTACCGGCATCATCTTCCCGGGTTCAGGCTTAGTCAAGATTCCTACAGACGGTTCCGCCACCCTGCTGTACAAAATCACCGTCACCGGCACACCCGGCAAGAACTATGTGGTGACCGATACGGGAGCGCAATGGGTTGGTGGCTCCGTGATGACCGGCACCATACCTGAGACCGGTACGGCAAACATTTATGTAAAGAGAAGCTTCACATCCGGGGATATTAACGGCGATGGACATGTAGTAAATACGGCCAAAGTCACTCCCGGAAAGGGGACGGAGTCCAGCACCACCAGCACGGAGACCACCAGGGCAGATGAGGCGGAACCCGCGCCGGATAGGCCTACGCCCCAGGAGGTGAACAGGCTTGTAAGGGGCAACGCAGAAGCCGCGGTCCTGATATATTGTGAGCCTGGCCGCCATAAGGTGGGCAAGTTCGACTGTTATAACACCTCTGACCCTTTTAGCGAGGAAAATCCAGGACATACGGACCGTATCTGGATTGGCAATGTGATTGAGACGGACGGCGTCTATACCTGTGAGGTGACTTTCCTTGCGGAGAAGTATAAGGCGGCATACAGCAGTCTGAAGAAGACAGAGCATAACCTACTGAGCAATGAAAGCGACAAATCTGTCAACTTCCAGTGGGATGCCAGCGGGAAGAAGTGGAAACTGGCTGCAGGAAGCAAGACGCCGGTGACATTCCGGGTAGCGTGCGAAGAGCCTGCCACAACCGCTCCCAACCTGGAAATCTCTAAAACAGTTGATAAATCAACTGCCGATGTAGGCGACATATTGACCTACACCATTACAGTACAAAACACAGGCAATGCAAAGGCTACTGAGGTGACAGTGACTGACCGGCTGCCGCAGAATGTAGCATATGAAAGCGGGCTGGGCAATGTAGGATTCTCCTATGACGAGGATACACATACCGTCACCGCCGCAAAGTTTGAACTTGAGCCTGACGGGACCAAAATCCTGACCCTCAAAGTCAAAGCCGGAAGCGCCGGTAAAGCCGAGAACACAGCAATCGCCGCATGCAAAGAAACCACAGAGCCTGAGACCAGCCAACCGGCCGAAACCGACATCAATTATAAGATAACGGTCGGAAAAGAGATGGGCGAAACCCAGGTGGACGAGGAGAACGGCACAGCGGTGGTTCCCTATACCGTCACGGTGACGAACACCAGCGGTGCGGATCTCTATGGCCTGGACATCATCGATGCCCTGACCACAACAGTGAAGTCCGGTACGGCAGACATGCGTCTGGTGCCCGACAGCCTGACTGTGGACGGGACAGCCGTGGCAGGATTTGAGGCAATGCCCGGGAGTGTGAAGCCCGGCAAGGAATCCCGCACCTGGAAGGTCATCGACAGGAGCACCACATTCAGCCAGGGCAGCCAGGCCGTCCTGAAGTATCACCTGGAAATCGTGAATACAGGCGAGGAGGAGCTGCAGGTCGATCTGGAGAACACTGCAACAGGGGGCACCTGGAAGACTTCGGGAGCGCCGGCGAAAGCGCGGATCCATGGGGCAGCGGCGGCAAATGGCGGTGATTATGACATTACCGATTCAGCCAGCGCCAGCGGCAACATAGGCACTGCCAGCGGAAGCGTCACAATCCCCACCGCATACAGGACCATCACCTACAATGACGGCGTGGACGATGCGGAGATTTTTGCGGATCAGGTGTACAAAGCGAAGAAAGGGGACGCTACGCCGCAGTTTAATGGAACGCCTGTTCGGCCTGGATATATCTTTGTCGGCTGGGAGCCTGCAGTTGCCGAAAAAGTGACCACAGACGCCACCTATAAGGCGAAGTGGGCACCGGAGGCCAGGACCATCACAGCCACCTGGAAGAACGGGGAGACCAACGAGACAATCCAGGGGCCCAGGGAATACCCTGAGGGAACAGCTATAGATGAAATCCGTAAGGCCGACCCCGAAGCGCCCGCAGCCCCGGAAGGAAAGGAATTCGACAAGTGGGTAGTCGAGACGGATGATGGCGGCAACGTCACAATCACGGCCACCTACAAGGACAGGGAGCCCCAGAAGCCGGAGACCATCACCGTGACCTGGAAGAACGGGGAGACCGGTGAGACGATCAAGGAACTGAATGACAAATACCCCAAGGGCACGCCTGCTGACGGCGTCAGCGCGGACGATTACCCCGGAGCGCCGGAGATGCCCGGAAAAGAGTTCAGGGAATGGACTTTGGAGACGGATGCCGATGGCAATATCATCATCACCGCCATCTACAGGGTGAAGGAAAATCCGGATCCCATTATTCCCGACCCTGGCACGCCGGCGCCCACCATGGACGACATCCGCAGCCTCATAGCGGTGATGGTCACCGATGCGGGAGCCACCGACCACGGCGCAGTGACCTACAGTGTGGAACACAGCAGCGTAACAATCGGCAATGTGTCCGACAATGGAGACGGGACATACACCTGTGATGTCACCATAAGCCCTGAATGGTATGTAAGCAGCTACAATGCTGGCCATGGCCTACATACCCACGCGAACCAGCCGGAGACGGTCACGCTTGTATACAGCGCGCCTACTGACGGGGAAGCGGAGGAGACAGCGGCTGAAGGACAGGAGGCGGACGGAGCGGAAGAGACTGCTCCCACAGCCGAAAGCAGCGAAGAGACAGCCGATGACACGGCATCTCCCGATGGACCCTCCGAGACGGAGCCCGAAACGGAATCCGAGAGCAATGAGACGGAGGCAGGAACAAATGAAGATGAAGATGTAGACAAAACTGCAGAAGATACAGCTGATGATGACAGGGAAGCAGCCGATCCTCAGGAGACAGACGCTGCGAAGGAAGCAGTCGGGACAGATGCGGCAGAACCTGATGCAGAGCCTGAAGAGGAAGCTTCCGGGGATGGCGGAGAAGAGCCTGAGAGGGAAGAGCCTGAAGCGGAAGAGCCTGACGAGGAAGCGCCTGACAAGGAAGGCACTGACGGGGCAGCAGCACAGACATCTGATGCAGAAGAGGAATCTGCGGAGGAAGCAGCCAGCGCAGACGGAGAAGCGTCCGATGACGACGGGGAAGCCATGGAGGAAGCGGCAGAAGCAGACGGAGAGCCGTCTGACGTGAAGCAGGATGAAACCGTGGCAGCACTGGATACGGACGGAGAGGTATCTGACACAGAGACGGCAGTCTCCGGCGCCCAAAGCCAGGATACAGAGGAAAGCGGAATCGTGGAACTGGCCGAGGAGGCAGATGGCGGAAAGTGGACATTGGCAGATGCGGCGGACAGCGTAGTGACATTCATCGTGAACTGCGCCGCCACTGAGGAGCCGGGCCCTACGGAGCCGACAGACCCGAGCGAGCCGACGAATCCGACAGACCCTACGGAGCCGAGCGAGCCGGAGAATCCGACAGACCCGACAGAGCCGAGCGAGCCGGAGAATCCGACAGACCCGACAGACCCAAGCGAGCCGGAGAATCCGACAGACCCTACGGAGCCGAGCGAGCCGACGAATCCGACAGAGCCGACAGACCCTGCGGAGCCAAGCGAGCCGACGAATCCGACAGAGCCGACAGACCCTACGGAGCCAAGCGAACCGGAGAATCCGACAGACCCGACAGAGCCGAGCGAGCCCACGAATCCGGTAAGCCCGACAGACCCGAGCGAGCCGACAGACCCCACCAATCCAACGATTCCGGGGAATCCGATACGCCCCACGGAACCGGCGGGCCCTAGCAATCCGACAGCTCCCACGAACCCCACAACTCCGGCACAGCCAGGCGACACACCCACAGCCATAGACCCGACACCAGCCGTACCCGTAGCGCCCACACCTGCAGTATCTGTAGCAGCGGCCCCGGCCATAACGCCGGTAGCGCCCACAGTGCCTGTAGAGCAAGCGCCGGAGGATGAGCCGGAAGAGGAGGAGATAGGCGATGACGATGCGCCGCTGGCAGCGCCGGAAGAGGCGGAAGGAACGGACGCGCCGGAAGGGGAGGAGCCTACAGTCATCGACGATGACGACACGCCGTTGGCGGCAATGGGAGAAGGCGCCGGCCGAAGCTGGGCCCTCCTGAACCTGATACTGACCGTCCTGACCGCGCTCATCAGCCTGCTGATGCTGACCTTCTATTTTTACGGAAAGCGTAGGCAGGGCGAGGACGAGGAAAGACAGTACATGCACAGCGCACAGGACGGGGAAGAAGAGGAGCTGAAGAGGAAAGGCCTTGTAAGGCTGCTCAGTATCCTTCCTGCCGTGCTGGCGCTCATCACCTTCATACTGACGGAGGACATGCGCAATCCCATGATTTTCGTAGATAAATGGACATTGCTGATGCTCCTGTACGCCGTGGTGAACGCAGCGCTGGCAATTCTCTCCATCAAAAAGCGGGAAAAAATGGAAGAAGAGCATTCCGTGAACAGGTAAGAGAGAACTGAGATTGATTAAGGAAGACGGGGCCGCAGTCACATGCGGCCCCTTTCCATAAGGAGCAAGGAGATGGACGAAGGCTTGGAAAGAAAGAAAAATCGTGACGGTGCCTGCCCGATAGGATATACGCCCATGGACTGGGCAGGGAAACAGTTCGGAAACCTGACAGTGGCCGCCTATGACGGGAAACGGGGCGGAAAGCACTACTGGCGCTGCCTGTGCCGATGCGGAAGGGAGACGGTGGTCTGCCAGTCCAATCTGAAAAGCGGCCACACACGAAGCTGCGGCTGCCTGTCGGATCCCCGCGGCACCAGGCATTTCGTGGAGGGCACCTGCATAGAGAGCATCCGCAGCAGGAAGGTCTCCGCCAACAACAAAAGCGGCGTCCGGGGCGTATACCTCAACCGGAGATTGGGGCGCTGGACCGCGCAGATAACCTTCCAGGGCCGCACCCGGTATCTGGGAAGCTTCGAAAGCCTGGAGGAGGCGGCGCAGGCGAGAGAGGAGGCCGAGAAGCTCTTTGACGACTTCCTGGCACATTCTCTATATCATGAAAAAAACATACAGAATCCTGTAAGAGAAGAGAGCCCTTAAGACAAATGGGTGTATAATAGGAAAAAAACAGCACAGGCTTACCAAAGAGGGGAAATGATACTTAAAAATTTGGGGATAGGAAGGCAAGCCGGATGAACAGAGCAGAGCAGGATAGCAGGGGACGCAAGGAATGGGTGGGAAAACAGTTCGGAAACCTGACAGTGGCCGCCTATGACGGGAGGCGGGGCGGGAAGCATTACTGGCGCTGCCTGTGCAAATGCGGGAAAGAGGCGATTGTCTGCCAGTCCAACCTGAAAAGCAGCCATACCCGAAGCTGCGGCTGCCTGTCGGATCCCCGGGGCACCAGGCATTTCGTGGAGGGCACCTGCATAGAGAGCATCCGCAGCAGAAAAGTCTCCGCCAGCAACAAAAGCGGCGTCCGGGGCGTGTACTTCAACCAAAGGTCCGGGCGCTGGATTGCGCAGATAACCTTCCAGGGCCATACCCGGTATCTGGGAAGCTTCGAAAGCCTGGAGGAGGCGGCGCAGGCGCGGAAGAAGGCGGAAGCGATTTTTGACGACTTCCTGGAGAGGACGAGATTCAAGTAAGGCTTGCGCCCTGAAATATAACATGATAAAATGAAATCACTGCCGAGATAAGAGGATGGAGTTTGTACGACAATAAATTTGCAGAGGAGCAAGGGCGGATGCTGGCGGTAGAGCGCAGGAACCTGATACTGGAAAAGCTGCAGAACGAGCGGAAAGTGGTGGTCAGCGAGCTGAGCGCCCTGTTTGACGTTTCTGAGGAGACTATCAGACGTGATTTAGACAAGCTGGATCGGGAGGGGCTGGCGATCAAAAGCTACGGCGGCGCTGTCCTGAACGAGAACACCGGCGTGGACATGCCCTTCAATGTCCGCAAGAAGCGGAACATGAAAGCGAAACAGGAGATCGCGGCTCTGGTGGCAGGCCTGGTGCAGGAGGGGGAGCATATCATCGTGGACCCCAGCACCACCGCTGTGTCCGTGGTGAAGGCCCTGAAGGCCAGGAAGAAGCTGACCGTGATCACCAGCTCCATCGAGGTGCTGATAGAGCTCTCGGATGTCACCGGATGGGAGATTATCTGCACCGGCGGGTCGCTGCGGGAGAATTACCTGACTTTGGTGGGCTCCCGGGCCGCGGACGTGATCGAATCCTTCCAGGCGGACAAGGTGATCCTGTCCTGCAAGGGCATAGACCTGGAGCGGGGCGTCACGGATGCCAACGAGGCCCTCTCCCAGATAAAGCACGCCATGCTGAAATCAGCAAGGCAGCGCATCCTTGCGGCAGACCATACGAAATTTGGCAATGTAGCGTTCTCGCGGATCTGCCAACTGTGGGACATCGATATGGTGGTGACGGATATCCGCCCGGAGCAGAAGTGGATGGATTATTTTGCGGAGAAAGGAATCGAGTGCCTGTATGACAGAGAAGAGGGTGAAAACGATAGCCTTCGCCAATAACAAGGGCGGAAGCGGCAAGACGACTACCTGTGCCAATGTAGGCTATTCCCTGTCCCTGCTGGGCAGGCGGGTGCTTTTGATAGACGGGGACATGCAGCTGAACCTGACGCTTTCCTTCTTTCCGGAGGATGAGGTGATGGATTACGCCTGCGGGGAGAAGAACCTATATGCCGCGATGAAGAAAGAGGAGGATTTGTGGGACTATGTGGTACATACGCCCTATGAGAACCTGGATCTTGTTCCGTCCTCCACGCTGATGAGCGGCATCGAGTACGAGCTCTTCGCCAAATGGCAGAGGGAGCTCATCCTGTCCAGGAGCCTGAAGCGCCTGAAGGAGGAGGGCGGTTATGACTACATCCTGATAGACGCGCCGCCCACGCTTGGCGGCTGGGTCATGAACATCCTCTGCGCATCGGACTATGTCATCCTCCCGGTGGAGGCCAGCCCCTGGGGGCTGTTCGGGGTGGCGAACATGTTCGAATTCCTGGACAATGTGAAGAGGCTGGTACCGGAGCTGGCGCTCCTGGGAGTAGCCATCACGAAACTGGACGCCAGGAAGAACTACGGCAGACAGACCTTGGAGGCGCTGCAGGCATACGAGGAAGTGAACGTGTTCCGCACGTTGATCCGTGTGGACAGTGAGATAGAATGGGCCCAGGACAACTCAAGGCCCGTGATGGCGCATAAAAAATCCGCCAGGAGTGCGGGGGAGTATCTGGAGCTGGCAAAGGAGGTAGAGGAACATGTCGGTAGGAGCAGGTAGCATCAAGAGGGCAGTGAAGGCAGCGGGCGCGGCGAAAGGGCCCGAGACGGCTCCACAGGCTGAGGAAAAGGCTGTGCCGGAGCCGAAGGCCTCGGAAAGCGAAAAGAGCGGCGCGGAGAAGAAAACTGCGGCAAATAAAAAGGCGCGGAAGACGGAAGGGGCCAGAGGGAGGGCAAAAACTGTCAAGGATTCCGCCGAGACAGTCGGGAAAAAGCAGGAGCCGAAAGGCGAGCCTCCCGCCGCGGCGGATGGGGCTGCGACCGCCCGAAAGCAGGCA
>NZ_CAPDXS010000079.1:0-24965 GCF_948601915.1 uncultured Acetatifactor sp.
GCTGTAATGATAAAAAAGGTCAATTTGAGTGAGAAAATTTCAGGAAGTTAAGAATAAAGTCCGGATAGCGAAGGAATTCCTTAATGACATGGAGCGGACGGGGAAGGATTGCATGGTGGGATACGGCAACGCGCGTTCCAACCTGAGTCGGGCGCTAGCCAATATATGTTGCTCGGGGGGGTAGAATGCCATATCATCTCGCCTGCCGATGATGACGGCTTTAGGATAGAGACCGCCAACAGCAGGATTGGGCATATCTGCAATGCTGACTTCAGATACTGCCTGAAGAGTGATGTGGCAGGGACGGTGGAGGCTGTCTTGGAAGAATGCCGCGCAAAAGGGAAGGAGCCATATTATATCTATGGCGATAAATATGGGCATGGAAATGAAGCAGTGCCTGTGAGGGCATATGTGGATGTCTATGAGGAGATAATGCGCCAAGAAAAAGATATGGGAGTCGAGTTCGATTATATCTTTCTGGCGACTGGTACTGGTATGACGCAAGCTGGGCTGGTCGCAGGCCAGAGAAGATACGGAGGGCAGAAGCAGGTCATCGGGATTAGTGTGGCAAGGAAGAAGGGGCAGGCAGCTTCAGAAATCAGGAAATACGTTGAGGCATATGAAGGGGCTGCAGCGGATAGCCTGACAATCGATGTTTTGGACTGTTATCTTGCTGGTGGATATGGGCTGTATAATGATGCAATCCGTAGGACGATTCATGAAGCTATAAGCCTTAATGGAGTCCCTTTGGACGCGACCTATACGGGAAAAGCTTTTTGGGGGATGCGCGATTATATGAGGAAGACAGGCATAAAAAATAGAAACATTTTGTTCATACATACAGGCGGTACACCGTTATTTTTTGATGGGCTTTTATAAGGATATCCTGAAAAGTACAGGAAATGGGTTTAGAGGGAGATGGGAAATGATGGATGAAGCATATGGAAATCTGAACATCCTTTTCACTTCAGCTGGAAGGCGTAGCTACTTAGTTGGTTATTTCAAAGAGGCACTGGGGCACAAGGGGGAAGTCTTTGTCACGAACAGCTCTGAGATATCTCCCGCGTTCCAGGCGGCTGACCATTGCGTGGTGTCGCCGCTGATTTATAGCGAGGAGTATATACCGTTCCTGCTTCGGTATTGTATGGAAAACGACATCAAAGCCATCATACCGTTGTTTGACATAGATCTTCCGGTGCTGGCAAGGAATAAAGGACGGTTCCTGGAGGAAGGGATTAAAGTGCTTGTGTCGAATCTGGAAGTGACGGAGATATGCAATGACAAATGGAGGGCATACCAGTTCCTGAAGGAAAAAGGCTTCCATACGCCCAGGACATTCATACATATGGACGATGCAGTCAGTGCCATAAAGCGGGGCGAGGTAGGGTATCCTCTGATTGTAAAGCCTCGTTGGGGCATGGGATCTATTGCCGTATACGAAGCCGACAATGAAGAGGAACTAAGAATCTTGTATCGAAAGTCCAGGCGCAAGATAGAGGAGACCTATTTAAAGTATGAGAGCAGAGGAGCGCCTGAAGGCGCAGTCCTTCTACAGGAGAAAGTGGAAGGCCAGGAATATGGGCTTGATGTCATAAATGATTTGGATGGAAATTATCAGAATACAGTTTGTAAGCTGAAATATGCCATGCGGGCGGGAGAGACAGATTGTGCCGTTACTGTGGACAACAGGTCGCTATGTGAAATGGGCGAAAAGCTGAGCAGGACATTGCGGCAGTCAGGCAACCTGGATGTGGATGTGTTCATGAAGGATGGGGAGCCATGTGTCCTAGAGATGAACGCTAGGTTCGGAGGAGGGTATCCCTTTAGCCATATGGCAGGGGTGAACCTGCCAAAGGCAATCATAAACTGGCTGTTCGGAGAGCCCGCAGATTCCGCATTGTTCAAGTACCGGGTGAATGTCATGTCACAAAAGGACATCAACTTGGTCAGGGTATATCCAAAGATGGATGTAAAGGTCGTCATGGAATCCGATATATCCAGAATCCATAGAGCGGTCTTGGCACTGGAGGGGCAGCTTAGCCCTTCTCTGCGGCAACGGGGAGTGGATATCGATGCTTATGTGCAAAAGCTGGGTCAATATGGAAGAATCTGGCTATTGGTCGATGTGAATGGTGATGCAGTCGGGGCATTGGCAACCTATATGAATGACATGGTACATTGTACAGCATATATTTCCTTTCTTGTAGTGGACAGAAGGTTCAGGGGGCTGCATTTTGCAGAGCGCCTGTTGCACGCTGCGGAAACGGAGTTTGCGACAGCAGGAATGAAACAGGCAAGACTGGAAGTTAGGAAGAAGAATGTACAGGCAATAGGATTCTATAGGAGCTTTGGCTATCGGCTGGCTGGGGAAGCATCGGAAGATTCCTGCTATATGGAAAAAGCATTAGATAATGGTACGATGTGAGGGAATGATTATGGATAATAGGCAAATTGTAGTGACACGCTCTTCGATGCCGGAGCTGCGCGAATATATGGACGAGATAGAGGGATTGTGGGACTCACATTGGCTGACAAATATGGGGGTAAAGCATAAAGCGCTCCAGAAGGAATTAAAGGACTATTTAGATGTCGAGAATGTGGAGCTTCTGACAAATGGCCATATGGCTTTGGAGCTGACCTTACAGGCAATGAACTTGCAAGGAGAGGTCATAACTACTCCTTTCACGTTTGCATCCACTACCCATGCCATCGTACGCAACGGCTTGAAGCCGGTATTCTGTGATATCGACCCTGTCACATATACAATGGATGTGGAAAAGATAGAAGCCATGATTACTGACCGTACCTGTGCAATTATGCCGGTTCATGTATATGGTAATGTATGCAATGTTGAGGAGATTGAACGAATTGCCCATAGGTACGAGTTGAAGGTAATTTACGATGCGGCGCATTCCTTTGGAGA
Organism: uncultured Acetatifactor sp.; assembly: GCF_948601915.1. Classification (NCBI taxonomy): domain Bacteria; kingdom Bacillati; phylum Bacillota; class Clostridia; order Lachnospirales; family Lachnospiraceae; genus Acetatifactor; species uncultured Acetatifactor sp. The sequence goes on from NZ_CAPDXS010000079.1 coordinate 2,924, forward strand.
GAGCTACAAGGGACAGGGGATAGGGTGCTTCGGGGATGCCTCCTGCTTCAGCTTCCATGCTACCAAGGTATTCAACAGTATTGAAGGAGGCGCTGTCTGTTTTCACGACCAGCGTTTGGGCAAAGCCTTATACGAGCTAAAGAATTTCGGCATCCATGGCCCGGAGGAGGTCAGCGCTGTTGGGGCCAATGCGAAGATGAATGAATTCTGTGCTGCCATGGGACTCTGCAACCTGCGCCATGTGGATGAGGAGATTGATAAACGGAGACTTGTTGCCGAAAGGTATCGTGGCCACTTGGAAGGGATGGAAGGCCTGCAATTGAATAGGATACAGCCGGAGGTAAAATCCAATTATGCCTATTTTCCAATCATCATTGAGGAGAAGACCTTTGGAGCAAGCCGTGTCGAAGTGTTCGATAGGCTGGCCGAGCAAGGAATCGGGGCAAGGAAGTACTTCTATCCTTTGACCAATACATTTTCCTGCTTCCACCGGGAATATGATGTGAGCGAAACCCCTGTCGCTCTGCACATCAGCAAAAGGGTGCTGACGCTTCCGCTATATGCCGATTTGGGAATGGAAGATGTGGACAGAATCTGCAAGGTCATTTTGGGCTGCAAGATATAAGTCTTTTGGGAGGGATTGAGGACATGAAGGCAAAAGATGTTCGTGGGTACTCGTGGCTCTTCTATTGAACTTTTCAGCATTATTTTGATGCTCTGCATCGTAGGGCATCATTATGCGATGAATTCGGGCCTTATCGATGTAAAAACACAGGAAAATGCCCTGACATCTCGTTCGTTATTTAGACAGCTATTTGGCTGGGGAGGAAAGACTGGAATCAATTGCTTCATCCTAAATACATACTATTATATGTGCCAATCCCAAGCCAATACCAGGAAGTTTTAAGCTGCTTCTGGAAGTTGAATCAAAAAGAGGGTACATTCCCCGCAGCTTGCTGCGCCAACAAACTTTTCAGCCTGAAGGACATAAGGAACTTCTGTACCACAAACAGTTGAACCATCCCCCCAAATATGTTACTATTTCCTTGGGCCCTGGAACCGGCCCAAGTTTTTTACTTCCGCAAGCTGAAATGCGGAAACATATCGTTCCGGAATGGATGTGAAACGATGGGATTCTACGTAAACCCTCCTGCCGATGGCTTTGAATCGCTGCGGAAGACAGGTCTCTACGTGGACAAGACAGAGCTGATTGCCTATACCAATCAGGTGCTCGGAACCGACAGGAAATTAATCTGTGTCAGCCGCCCCAGGAGATTCGGCAAGACCAGCGCTGCCAAGATGCTGGAAGCCTATTATTCCAAAGGGGCGGATTCCGGAGCGCTGTTCAAAGGACTTAAAATAACGAGTTCTCCTGGTTTTGAAGCGCACCTGAACCGATACGATGTACTGTCTCTGGACATCGCATGGTTCCTTTCAAATGCGGCAGATGCCCGGGAGATTGTCGCGGATATCCAGAGGGAAGTCATAGAGGAGCTGGAGGAGAGCTTTCCGGGCTGCGTAAAGGCCGGTACGAAGTCCCTGCCCAAGGCATTGTCCCAGATCAGCCTGAAAACGGAACGGAAGTTCTTCGTCATCATCGATGAATGGGACGCGCTGTTCCGGGAGGCAAAAGAGGACACGGGGCTGCAGAAGGCCTATATCCAGATGTTGCGGGGACTGTTCAAAGGCCTGCAGGTCTCTCGCTTCATCGTGGGCGCATATATGACGGGGATTCTGCCGATTAAAAAATATGGCACACAGTCGGCCCTGACGGATTTCTATGAATATACGATGCTGCAGCCCGGGCCGCTGGCAGACTATGTTGGCTTCATGGAGGAGGAAGTCAGAGGACTGTGTGATGGGAATGGCCTTGATTTTGAAGAAGCCCGCAGGTGGTATGACGGATACCGCTTCGGCAATGCAGGCCATATCTATAATCCGGACTCTATCATAAAAGCGGTTCAAAACAATCGGATTGACGATTACTGGACGCAGACAGAAAGCTATGAACTGCTGCGGATCTACATTGACATGGACTTTGCGGGTTCCAAAACCGCCATCATCGATATGCTGGGCGGACAGAGCTGTAAGGTGGATGTGGGGGCCTTCCAGAATGACATGACTTCTCTGGCCAGCCGGGACGATGTCTTTACCCTGCTGGTGCATCTGGGATATCTGGCGTATGATACAGACAGGAAGGAAGTCTTCATACCGAATGAAGAGGTTCGGGAGGAATTTGTCCGTTCTATCAAAAACGGTAAAAGGCCCGAGCTTGTCAAGGCTGTGGAGACATCAGAAAAACTGCTGGAGGCAACGGTTCGGGGAGACTCAGGTATAGTCGCACAGTTGATTGAGGAGGCGCATAACAGGGAGACTGCCCCGGACTTCTACAACAATGAGCAGGCCCTGCGCTCCGTCGTGATTATGGCATACCTGAGCAGTGTGGATTATTATGAAAAATTCCAGGAGCTTTCCAGCGGAAAAGGATATGTGGATATCCTCTTTCTGCCCCGCAGGGCTTCCGGGAAACCTGCGTTGATTGTGGAATTGAAATGGAACAGGAGCGCAAAAAGCGCGGTGGCGCAGATTAAGGCGAAGAACTATGTACAGTTTTTGGAAAAGCTTGGAATTCGGGACAGGATTCTCCTGGTGGGCGTAAACTACAGCACGAAAACGGGAAAGCACACCTGTGTCATTGAGGAATATCTGCCAGAGTCATGAGGAACCGGAAGCCTATACCGCATAAAAAACAGGAGGAAGAAACGGAGGAACCAGCGAATGGAATTACGGGCATCAAGCATTCCGGCAGTGCTTGATTATTTGTCGACATGGGAGGGTAGCTCCTGGAAAGGAATCCCGTCTACCGGAGGATGGACGAAGAGACCGCGAGGACAATCGGCGTCCTGATGGGAATAAAGAATTTTGGCGAAAACGAAGAGCGGTTTAAGACAGAGGAGGGATATGATATGTGCCAGGCCATACGCGAAATGATGGAGGACAGCAGACAGGAAGGGATTGCGGAAGGAGAGGCTCGTGGAGAAGCCCGTGGTGAGGCCCGTGGGGAAATCAAGGGAAGCGCTGGTCAGATAATCGAGATTATAGACAATATAAGGAAAGAGCTCCACTGCTCCCTGGAAAAGGCCTGTATAGTAGGCGGCAAGACCCAGGCCGAGTACCAGCAGGCGAAGGCTATATGCGGAAAACCGTGATGGTTTAGGCGAACAACAGAGAAAAATCGCATAAGAAACACCGTAAAGATATCAGCTCCCGGCTCAGCCCTCTGCGCCGACGGGAAGACAGTCAGCAAGGACTCCGGCAAGGATTTTCCCCGTCTCCCCCAAAATCTACTATACAAAATAAAAATAAGTGCTATAATAGAATCCAATGACAGGATTCTATTATCATGTATAATAGACGCTAGGAAAAAACAAGCATCCAAAGCCCCCGCATCCCAAAGGGGCTTTCGATAAACCGGGAGGAAGAACACATGAAACCATACGGCGTAAACGAACTGAGAAGAATGTACCTGGATTTCTTCGAGAGCAAAGAACATCTGAAAATGAAGAGCTTTTCCCTGGTGCCCCACAACGACAACAGCCTGCTGATCATCAATTCCGGCATGGCTCCCCTGAAGCCCTACTTCACGGGCCAGGAAATCCCGCCCAGACGCAGGGTCACCACCTGCCAGAAGTGCGTCCGCACAGGCGACATCGAGAACGTGGGCAAGACCGCCAGGCACCTGACCTTCTTCGAGATGCTGGGCAACTTTTCTTTCGGGGACTACTTCAAGCATGAAGCCATCCGCTGGAGCTGGGAGTTCCTGACGGAAGTGGTGGGCATGGATCCGGAGCGGCTCTACCCCTCCATCTACTGCGAGGACGAGGAGGCCTTTGAAATCTGGACGAAAGAAATCGGCGTGCCCGCTGATAAGATTACCCGCTTCTACCGGGACGAGAACGGAAAATGCGACAATTTCTGGGAGCACGGCGCAGGCCCCTGCGGCCCCTGTTCCGAGATCTACTATGACAGAGGAATCAAATACGGCTGCGGCAAGCCCGACTGCAAGGTGGGCTGCGAGTGCGACCGTTTCATGGAAGTGTGGAACAATGTGTTCACCCAGTTCGACAACGACGGAAAGGGCAACTACACGGAGCTTTCCCAGAAGAACATCGACACCGGCATGGGCTTAGAGCGCCTGGCTGTGGTGGTGCAGGACGTGGACACCGTGTTCGACATCGACACCATGAAGGCCATCCGGGACAGAATCTGTCAGATTGCCGGGACAGAGTATGAGGCTGACGAGAAGAAGGATGTGTCCATCCGCCTGATCACGGACCATATCCGCTCCACCACCTTCATGATTAGCGACGGCATCCTGCCCTCCAACGAAGGCCGCGGCTATGTGCTCCGCCGCCTGATCCGCCGGGCGGCCAGGCACGGTAGGCTTCTGGGCATCCGGGACAAGTTCATGGCGGCTTTAAGCGAGACCGTGATTGATGAGAGCAAGGACGGGTATCCCGAGCTGGAGGAGAAGAGGGCCTTTATCCTGAATGTCCTCACCCAGGAGGAGGACAAGTTCGACAAGACCATCGACCAGGGCCTGAGCATCCTGGCCCAGATGGAAGAGGAGATGAAAGCGGCGGGAACCACGGAGCTCTCCGGGGAGAACGCCTTCAAGCTGTACGACACGTTCGGCTTCCCCACAGACCTGACCCAGGAGATTCTGGAGGAGAAGGGCTTCACCATGGATGAGGCGGGCTTTGGCGTGTGCATGCAGCATCAGAGGGAGACGGCCAGGAAAGCCCGCAAGACCACCAATTACATGGGAGCGGACGTGACGGTGTACGAGTCCATCGATGCATCCGTCACCACTCAGTTCGTAGGCTATGACAGGCTTCGGCATGATTCCAAGATTACCGTGCTGACTACGGAGAGCGAGCTGGTGGAGGCCCTGACGGACGGGCAGACCGGCACGATCATCGTGGAGGAGACTCCTTTCTATGCCACCATGGGCGGCCAGAATGCCGACACAGGCGTCATCACTACGGCGGACGGCAGCTTCCAGGTGAGGGATACCGTAAAGCTCCTGGGCGGCAAGGTAGGCCACATCGGCATTGTCACCAAGGGCATGCTCAAGGTGGGAGATACGGCCACGCTCACGGTGGATGCCGCAAAGAGGGGCGACACCTGCAAGAACCACAGCGCCACCCATCTGCTGCACAAGGCTCTCCGGGAGGTGCTGGGCAGCCATGTGGAGCAGTCCGGCTCCTACGTGGACGGGGAGAGGCTGCGCTTCGATTTCAGCCATTTCGCGGCCATGACCAAGGAAGAGCTGGACAGGGTGGAGAAAATCGTCAATGAGCAGATTGCGGCCAATCTCCCTGTAGTGACGGAGGTGATGGGCATCGAGGATGCCAGGAAGACCGGGGCCATGGCCCTCTTCGGCGAGAAGTACGGCGAGGAGGTCCGGGTGGTGAAGATGGGAGACTTTTCCGTGGAGCTCTGCGGCGGCACTCATGTGGCCAATACCAGCGCCATCGCGGCCTTCAAAATCCTGTCCGAGAACGGCATCGCGGCAGGTGTCCGCAGAATCGAGGCCCTGACGGGGAACGGCGTGTTTACCTATTATAAAGGGCTGGAGCAGACCATCGAGGAGGCGGCAAGGGCGCTTCGCGCCACCCCTGCCACGCTGGTGGAGAAGATCGAGCATGTGACGGCGGAGGTGAAGGCGCTGTCCTCCGAGCTGGAGTCCCTGAAGGCCAAGGCGGCCAAGGAAGCCCTGGGAGACGTGATGGATAATGTGGTGGAGGTGAAGGGCGTGAAGCTCCTGGCGGCCAGCGTGGACAATGTGGACATGAACGGTCTGCGCGACCTGGGCGACCAGCTTAAAGCCAAGCTGGGGCAGGGCGTCATCGTGCTCCTGTCCAATGCGGGCGGCAAGGTGAACATGATTGCCATGGCCACGGAGGAAGCCCTTTCCAAGGGGGCCCATGCGGGGAACCTGATCAAGGGCATCGCCGGAAAGGTAGGCGGCGGTGGCGGCGGCAAGCCGGGCATGGCCCAGGCAGGCGGCAAGAATCCGGCGGGCATCCCCGACTGCATCGCGGAGGCTGCGAAGGTGCTGGAGGGCCAGCTTGGGTAGATAGACTACATGCAGCCGTCAACAGATATCGGAATCAATGAAACAGGGCTATCGGTTTTCGATAGCCCTGTTATCGCTCTTTTATCTTGTCAATATATGCTTTTCCTTTAACTCGGTATATGTCCTGGAGGCATTTTCTTCCTTTGCCAAGGACATATATCTTTGGATTTCCCGGAAATCATCGATGGCCGTTTTGATAATCTCGGCATCATTGGGCATAGGATCAACTGCTTTCTGATGCGGCCCTCTGTTTATGCGACATGATTGGAATTCTCTTGTTCCATATGAATGCTCTTCTTCATTATTATAGGAAAAGGCGCTGGAACTGTAAAGCGTTTCGGCGGTATGGTATGAAAATCTGCATTGAAAGATGATTATTTTTTGACAATTGGGCATACTGAGGGTGAGGAAATAAACTATACTGCTTAACGATTTCACTTGCCGTGAAACCAGACTGCATAACGCTGACTGGTTCAATCGCTTGATTGCATTAGGCAGTATTCAGCGTTATGCAGTATAACAGATTGCAGAAAGATGCAAAAGAGAGGTATCGAAATGAAAAGAATGATAATCGGAAAGAATCGGATAATGCTGCTGACGGCCCTGATATTCGTGCTGGTGCCTGTAATCAGGCCCGGCCAGCCGGTGAAAGCTGCGGGGGATGGGGCGGCTGCGGTGGTCAGCGGTTCCGTTGAAAACGCCACCGATGACTGGAACGTGATGACGCAACGGCTTGACGAGGCCATCCGGAACGGCACAGGCCAGAATGTGGGCTTCCTTGTGGGGAACCATTTTGAAATCCCCACGGATATCCTGGGCAGGCTGGCGGGAAAAAACGCCACGCTGGCCCTGCACACCAGCAACGGCGTCACGTTCAGCATCAGCGGCGGGGAGGTTTACGCTGCCGACGCTCCCTTTACAGTGGATGTGTCCTTCGAGTCGGTCATTCCCGATGAGGTGAAGCAGCAGCTCCCGGGCAACAATACCCTCAGGCAGTTCTCCATGGTGCAGAAGGATGCCTATCCCTGCATCCTGAACGTGCATCTGGCCCTGGGGGAGGAATATGCAGGTAAGCATGCCGTCCTGTATTCCTACGACGAGGCGGGAGGCCGCATGAGGCAGGAGGGCATCTTCAGGATTAACGGGCAGGGCAATGCCATGTTCGGCCTAAGGCGCGGGGACGAATATCTGGTGGCGGTATACAGAGGCTATGCAGTGGCCGAGGGGGACACCCTTTCCCATGTAGCTGTGAGGAACCACATCAGCCTCCAGAACCTGCTGGCGCTCAATCCCCAGATTCAGGACGCAGACCGGATTCAAATTGGCCAGATGGTCAATCTTCCAAATTGAATAGGATTATACGAAAAATCATCCGGTTCCGGCTTGCGGCAAACGGATGATTTTATTTCCGACTAATTTTGCGCCAAAATCTTGTGCATTCCCGCACCAGGAAGTATAATGGAAATCTGATGACAGAATCCTGATAAGAGCACACATAGAAAGCGAGACCTCCATGGATACATACACGGAATCCCTTGAAAACAGAGCCCGGGACATCAACCCGGAGGACGACATCGACTACAGCGCGGCGCTGGCCGAAGTGGTGAGCATGTTCCGGAATTTCGACGAGGCCCTGGATACCTTCCTCGTAAGGCACGGATATACGGGAAACAGACAGGATATTGACGGTAAGATGGCATTCATCAAATCCAGGTTCGAGCAGAAGCAGATTCCCCTGCCCAGAAATATCCGAAAATGGTACACGGAACACAAAAGGATCAAAAAGGAGACCGCAATCCGCATCTGCTTCGCCTTCGGCCTGACCGTGGAGGAGTCCGAGGACTTCATGCGGCGGATATGTCTGCTGCGGGGCTTTGACTGCCACAATGTGGAGGAGGTCATTCATTTCTATGCCATCAGCAACCGTCTGGGCTACGCGGATGCGCAGAACCTCCTGGACAGGGTGCCCAGGCCGAACCCGGAGCGGCTGGACTTCGGGGAGGAGGTCCTCTACACTGCATCCATCATCGCGGCGGTCAGGCGCTTCAGGAGCCCGGAGGAGCTGATTCGCTACATCAGCGGCAACATTGAGCAGTTCGGCTACAACAATGCCACCGCCTACAGATATATCCGCAGGATGTGGGAGGAGATTTCCGGGGAGGAGGGCCTGGCGGCGAAAGAGAAGAAAAAGCTGTACCGCGCCTTCAACGACATAGACCGGGAGATCAAAGAGGCGCGGGCGGGAGAGCCGGAGGCGCGCAGGCGGACCAGGAGCGCGCGGGCCGGAGGCTCCCTGTGGGAGATATACCTGCAGATTCTGGGGCTGTCCGGGAACAGGATCGTAAAGCTGGATACGGACAGGTCCCTGAAGCCCATATTGCGGGACAATGAACTGCTCCACGCCTGGGCGGAGGACTCTTTCCCCAGCAGGGGCGGCCTGGAGAAGATCCTGAACGGGGAACACGCGTCGGAACAGTTGGTGCATAAGACCATCATACTGCTGGTATTCTACAGGTTCTGGGTGAAGGCGGCGCTGAAAAGGAACGACTACCAGGCCCGCGGCGGAGACACGGGAAGGAGCATCTGCGAAATCAACCGCTATCTGCTGGATACGGGATACCCGCAGCTCTATCCTGGGGATCCCTTCGACTGGATCATCCTGCACGCGGTGGAGAACGAATTCCCGCTCCTGGTGTTCCGGGATTTCATGCGGGAGCTGTTCTATGTGAAGGAGCACGACATCGATGCCAGATATGCGGCGGAATGGAGCTGACGCACCGGCAAATCCAGAAATGCCCCAGATGGTGTAAAATAGAGAGAAAAACGGCAGGGACAAAGGACGGGATGACATGGAGGACACAAGAATCGCCCTGAAGGAAGGCACATTGCTGAGCGTTTCGAATCGTGAAAAGGGTGCGGTCACCTATACCATAGGGAAAGTGAAGGGCAGGGGCATGTCGGGCATTGTGTATGACGCGTCCTACCTGGACAACAGGGGTTACCGGCACGCTGTCCTGATTAAGGAATGCTATCCCTTTGAGGCGGACATTTACCGGGACGGCGACAGGCTGGTTCCCGGGAGCGAGCTTGACGAAAGGATTTTCCGGGAGTGCAGGAGCGAAATGGAAGCCTCCTATGGCCTGCACAACGAGCTGTTCCATACCAGCGGCCTGACCAATTACATTTCCAATACCATCGACAATTATACGGAAAACAATACGATTTATACCGTCTTGACGTATCAGGAGGGAGAGGTACTCTCCCGCAGGAGGATGGAGTCCATCAAGGAATGCGTTTCCGTTGTGAAAAGCGTCGCTGCGTTCCTGGGCAGGATGCATGAGAAGGGGTATCTGTACCTGGACGTGAAGCCGGAGAACATCCTCCTGCTGGAGGGCAGCCCCCATGCGGTCCAGCTTTTCGACTTTGACACGCCCATACGCCTGAGCGACATCAGGAAATCGAGGAACAGGGAAGAGGGAGGATCCGGCAGGATAAACAGGCTCGCCTGTACCAAGGGCTTCGCGGCATATGAACAGAAGAAGGGGTATCTGCATAATATGGGCAGGCATACGGATGTCTACGGCGTAGGGGCGCTGCTGTTCTGGCTGCTGTTCGGGCGGGTGCCGGAAGCGCCGGACTGCGAGACAGGGGCTGAGTATAAGTTCGCCGACTGCCTGTTCGCGGACAGGAATTATCAGGACAGGCTGTTCCGGGCGCTGCCGGATTTCTTCCACCATACGCTGACCGACTTTGGCCCCGGCCGCTATCAGGACATGGATCAGGTCATCCGGAAACTGGAGGAGATAGAGCGGTACGCGGATACCATAGTGCCCTTCGTCATATCCAGCCAGGTCAACCGTCCGCCCGTGCTGCTCGGGCGGGAAAAAGAGCTGCAGGCCATGGAGCAGTGGCTGAACCGGGACGGAACCAACTGCCTGTTCCTCACCGGTATGGGCGGCATGGGGAAGAGCACGCTGGTGCGGGGGTATATCGCGGATCATCGCAGCCGCTTTGACGCGGTCCTGTATCTGTACTACAACGGCAGCATACAGAAGATGGTCGCTGACGACAGCCAGTTGCGCATCAATATCGTGGAAAAGAATACGGAGGAAAGCATATCGGACTATTTCCACAGGAAATTAAGGGTGCTCCGGGATCTGGCGGCAGGGAGGAGAATCCTCCTTGTGGTGGACAATTTCGACGGGGAGCCGGACGAGGACTTCTCCGCCATTTTGGACATCGGCTGGAAGGTCATCGTGGTGAGCCGCCTGGAGATTCCGAAGACCGGATATGCCACTCTGGCCTTAAAGGCGATTTCTGACAGGGCTGATCTATATGACCTGTTCGAGCGCTATGTCGGCAGAGACCTGGACGATGAGGAGCTGAACTGCGTGGACGAGATGATCCACAGGGTGTTCGGGCATACATTGGCCCTGCAGCTAATCGCCAGGCAGGTGGCCTGTAGCCACATCTCCGTGTCCCAGGCGACGGCGCTCCTGCGGGAGAAGGGATTTTCGGATATCACTCCCGAGAAGGTGGACTATGTGAAGGACTGGCGGCTGTATCAGGATACGGTGGCGGATATCATCGGGGTGATTTTTCAGGCGGGGGAGATGGAGGAGAGGAAAAAGATGATTCTGAAAGCGCTTTCGTTGTTTTCGGCAGAGGGCGTGGACATTAATATCTTTTCGGATATGCTTGGACTGAATTCCAAAGACGCAATCAATGAACTGGCAAGGGAGGGCTGGCTGGAGCTGAGAGGGACGGAATTGTCGCTCCATCCGGTGGTGCAGGAGGTCATCAGGCGGTGGGAGTGGACGGAGCTGTACCGCGAGGCATTTGAGGCAGTGATGGACAGCCTTTTTTGCTATATTAAGATAGAGAGCAGAAAGGAAGAGTATCCGAAGGAACTGCTTCGTTTTTTTCAGTGGGAGAAAGGGTACATGGAGAAAAGCGAGGTTTTACGGAGAATAATGGAGAAGCGTGCCGTAAAGAAAGGGGTGATAGCAGCTATCATAATGAAGCGGGTTGCCGACAGCGATAAGAGACAGGTGACGGATCATAGAAAACAGCAGCTTTGGCTTCGCATGGCAGAAAATGTGCTGGATTCGTGCAGAAAAGAGGAAATTCTCTGGAAGGACGATATGTACCGGAATGTTCTATATTGTACAATGATAAATATGCCTCGTGACAGAGAGGAGTACATTCTGGAGCATGCCGATGAATTGCTGGACGGTTTCCGTAGGACAGATGGCATTGCCTATTTGAAGATTTGTGAAAGGGTGATATCCATTTATGAAGAACGGGGAGCATTTGTGGCTGCCCATACGGAGGTGGAGAAAGCCTGGGAATTCATTAAAATGGCATATAGGGAATCCAGTATATTTACGGAGACGGGGAGGAGGCTCAGACGAAATGGTAAATATGTGAAAGGGATGTTTTATAATATTCTTGCGGGATATTACGATTGTGTAATCAACGGGGAATATTATAATGAGGACAGGATAGAAGAAATTGATAAAATGCTGAATGCAATCAATAAGGCAATCCGATATATGAAAAGAGACAGGGGAAAGTATGCTGACAGCAGAGCCATGCATGCGAAGTATCTTCTCTCTAAGGCAAACATTCTCATTCGATGCTTTCCTCAAAAGCGAAATGATATCGAGAAACTGTTGAGCAAAACAAAGAGGCTGGCGGAGAAATATACACAGGAGTATTCAGCATTGCGTTATAATTATAAGTCAGTGAAAGCCTGGTATCATACACGGGTGGATTTTGATTATGCAGGGATGGTGAGGCTCATGGTAGAAGCTTTCGATATTGCCAAAGTTACATCTGGCACAGATTTGGATATCATTGATGGCATCATAATTCCCTGGGCCAATATGCTTTTTGAGTGGGGAAAATATGAGGACATGGATAATATGCTGCGGATAGGAATAGGAATATGCGAGAAAGAGAAACATAGGGAAATTATCCCATATATCCGGAAGAAACGGGAATTATATGGATATCTGCTGGAGGCTTATCAGGAGATTGGAGATTTGGACAAGTGCAGGGAGGTGGAGAAATCGATTGAAGAGGAGAAGGAAGGGAGGAGAGAGGGGGTGGAAATAGCTGCTGGAGGATGAACGGCAAAGGAGTATTCGGGTGTGGGATGATGGGAGCAGAAGTGAAGGTTCGGGAAGAAAAGCGGAAGGGAATATAAATGGGTGGCTATAATAATATGGAAGATAAGAAGGAGAAATCTAAGGTGGGTTCAATCATGAAAAAGAAAAGCAGAAAATATGTCGCATTAATCGTTGTTGTCGCAATTTTGTTAATAGTTCTGGGAATATTTTACAAGGGCTATTCAAGCGCCAAAGAGAAATATGAAGCGACTATCAAACAACTTGAAGAGGAAGTCGATAGGCTTTCAGAACCGGTGGCCGTTTATGAGGAGGCTGCCCAGGAGATAGACATCGCCGTGATAAACGCGGAAATCCGTGATATCGGCGAGCTTGCCACGATAGAATATCTATATACGGATGCCGGAAAATTTGAGGATCCCGCAGAACTGTTCGGAAAAGAAATCCCTTTTTCCTTTACCACGAAGTCGTTTATCGCGAAATGGGACGGCTCTATCAAGGCAGGGGTGGACATAAGCAAGGTCACAGCGGAAGTAAATGAGACAAAAAAGGAGATAGTAGTACATATTCCAAAAGCGGAAATCCTCTCGCATGAGGTAGATGACGAGAGCATCGAAACCCTTGACGAGAAAGATGGCCTGTTCAATAAACTTAAGATTGATGATATCAGAGCGTTTGACGCCAACAGTAAGGACGCTATGGAGAAGCGGGCCATTGAAAACGGGCTTTTAGATAAGGCCTTGGAAAACGCAAAGGCGATTATCCGCAAACTGATAGATAACGACATAGTGAAAGAATTGGAATATGATATCACGTTTGAGGTGATTGAGGAATAAGCAAAATAGATAGGGCGTCAATATAATGAACGGAGATAGAAGAAGCAGAATTTAGATGATTTCTAAAAGCTGCTTCTTTTTTAGGCCTACATCCACAAATCCAAAACAAAAACTGCCGTTGTATACTTATTTATATGAAAAAGCGGAGATGCCCGCTGATAAGGAGGAAAAGGCTATGAGACGAAAAAATAGGGTTGCTGGTTTTGGGGTAGTGATGGCGATATTGGTTTTGACATCATGTGGGGAGGTTCCAACCGCACAAGAATCGTCACCCCAAAATGCAGAAGTACATGTAGAAGAGAATGGTGGACAGATAAGCGAGGAGGATGAAGCCGGCAAAGATGCAGACGAGAATCCGGGTACAGAAGAGATTGATGAAGTGGAAACAGAATCTACAGATATTCGGACAGAAAGCTTTAAGTCCGCTGCCAATATAGAAGAGACGGTGCTTGTGGACGAAAATGACATAAAGATAACGGCTACGGAATTGAATTATACAGATTATTCCGTTGAATTAGGATTGCTGATTGAAAACAACAGTAGTGTAAACCTGTCATTTACCAGCGGTACTTTGGGATGTGACCGCAATGCTGTCAATGGTTATATGGTTGGCGACGGATATCTCAATGCGGATGTATCTGCTGGTAAAAAGTCGCATGAATCGATTAGCTTTAGCAAGGATGCGCTGGCGTTATATGGAATTACAGAAGTTGCCAATATTCAGATAGGGTTCTCTGTACAGGATGATGACTATGAGGATTTCTATACGGGAATGGGACAGGTAAATACATCTGCCACCGATTCTTACGACTATGAAGACAGTAATTACCAAAAATCTATAAAAAGTGGAATCTGGGAAACAGCATACAACTGCAGCATAGACTATTATGCAGAAGAGGAACTATATAATCAGAATGATATAAGGGTTGTGTCAGAAGCCCTTTTGACCAATAAAGACGGAGAAAAGATTATTCTTATCGAAATCGTAAATGATTCACAGGAGATGATTTATGGAGTGGCATCAGAGATAACTGTGAATGGACTGATTGTGAATGCGTCAAATTGGTCTGCTGAGGCTATTAATCCTGGAACCCGTCGTGTTATAGATATGCCCATTTCATCTATGCTTGATAAGGTCTACTGGCCTGTATTTGGAATTCAGGAGATTGGGGAGTTCACCTTTTCATTTGCAGTAGAGAATGCCGCTCATGAAGAGATAGCTGCATCTGAGGAAATCAGGATTGGAATATCGGGAGAAGCGGCGGCAGTGGATGACAGCGGTGAAGAGCTTTATAGCGACAATGGAATAAGGATTATCTCAAAAGGACTATTCGAGGATCCAAGGGAATACAGTGATGACATTCACTTAATGCTGTTGGTAGAGAATCAATCCTCGGAAGCAGTCTTTATTGATGAAGAGTATGGTTCGCTTTCTGTAAATGGGTTCATGACAGAGTGTTCTGCTTATAGGGGGGATGCTGTTCCTGGAAAATATGCCATCGTTGATGTTACGATGCGGGGATCTTCACTGGAAGAGAATAAAATTGCTGAGATAGAAGAAATAACCAATATAGAAATAACCCTTGAGATACGAAATCTGCAATATGGCACAGTTGATAAGCCAACAATAGCTGTAGAGTATTGAGCTACATGATTATTTCTATAAAGTGCCCTCTGCGGATGCAGGGGGCACAGTCCGCTGAGCCTTTTTTGATTTCCGCAAGCAACGAGCCAAGTGGGCATGCCCGCATGCACATTAAAGCCATATTTGGCCCCTTGACAAATCCTCATTTCTATACTACGCTAAACTCATGGATAGCGCAAAAGCAATCCAGAGTCTTGATTTCGATTATTTCTAAGGGTTAATGGCGTTTCTGCTGTTTTTCATTGGAAAGGGAAGAATAAACAAAAACGAAAAAGGGCGGGCGAGTGCCTGTAGCAGTAAAGGCGAAAAGCATGATAAATGGACTATAACCATGGAAGGAGACGATGAACATGGCAACTTCAAGTATTACAAAGAATTTTATTATTTCAGATGAAAAGCAGATAGAACTATTTGCTAATGCTATTGAGGAATCATATGAGGAGTCTTTGAGGACATCACAGAGTGATGCTTCGATTAAGTTCAGGGAACTGCAGAATGCGGATGAAATAAAAGAAATTATGGAGAAGTGGAGGAAATCTCATGAATGATGAATTTTTAATACTCAATATTAGAGAATATTTGAAACAGGGACAAGACGGAGAGGATTTGCTTAGACAGAGCTTTTCTGCATTTTCCTGCAGAAAAAACATTGATGTGGAGAAATTTCTGCAGGAGCAGTCGGTTGATTTTACTAAGAAAAACCAGTCTGTTACATATATCGTTCTTAGCCCGGAGGAAGGCCGCATCGTAGGATATTTCACATTAACAATAAAACCAATTTCTGTTAACGGAGAGAAATTCAGCAATACAGTGAAACGAAAATTATCAAGAGTGAGCGAACAGGATATGGATAATGGAAATTATCAATTATCGGCATATCTAATTGCCCAACTGGGTAAAAATTTCCATGATGGATTAAACGAAAAGATTACAGGGCAGCAGCTCCTCGGTCTTGCAGTTGAAAAGATTAAGGAGCTGCAATATATGGCAGGCGGCATGGTAGTATTTCTTGAAACGCAAAACGAAGAAAAATTGTTATATTTTTATGAAAGACAAAACGGGTTTAAGCGTTTTGACACAAGAGAAGTAAAGCACAGCGCAGAAGAGCCGCGCTGCCTAATCCAGCTATTGAAGGTACTGTAAATCGCTTTTCATCTTGATCATCATGGATGGTTCTGACCAGTAAGCTCAGAGTGTTGATTTCAACTGTTTTCCAGAGTCGGAAAGTGTTTCTGCTGTTTCATTGAAGAATCACACATTCAATAATCCTAAATTTCCAAAGCTACGTTATATAAGCCACGCACTCACAAATTCAGCCTGTAAACCCAGGCATTGTTCCAGGCATAAGCAGGAAGGAGCGGATGACTGCGCTGCTGCTGTGCATCTTTCTGGGGGGATTTGGCATCCACAGATTTTATGTGGGTAAAATCGAAACATGGCGTCTGAAGAAAAGTTCGAAGCCTGGGAAGGCGATATGAATGATGCCGAGCTAAAACACTATACAGAAGTCCAGCTGGGCATTTCCCAGAAGCTGCTGGAGACAAGTACAGAAATGCAAGAGTAGATTTAGGCAAAAATGCAGTTCGTTCTTTACTATCCTAAACCCATGGACACCACAAAGAACCAGTCCAAAGTCTCAATTTCAATCATTTCTAAGGTTTAATAGCGTTTCTGCTGTTTTTCACTGGAAAGAGTAGGTAAGCAAAAACGGAAAAGGGCAGGAGCGGCAACATCCCAGGTACCAATGAGCCTATGGACTGCTCCGGATTCCCACATCCCTTGGGGCGGTGTTTGCCCTACTGCCTCTTCGGGGCAACAAGGCAGGCCTGGAGCGAATCCTGGACGAGAACCCTGCATATGAGAAGCTGGACGAGGAGACGGCGGAGACAATAAGCGCCCTGATGGGAGTGAAGGAAAAGCATGGAAAACTCTGCAAACCCAGGCATCACCCAAAATACAGCCGGACAGCTAAGGCCTTTCCTGTATTCGCAAAATAGCCGCAAAAAGTTTCACAAAAAATTTAGCAAAAAAATGCAATTCGTTCTTTGCGAGTTGCATTTTTTATGTTATACTGTGTAGGACAATAATCATGGGGGTATTTGCGGTTTTCCGACAAGGCCCCGGCAAGTCGTTAGTATTTATCTAATTATAAATGGAGGACTGAGAGCATGAGTACTACTTCAAAAGCGAGCCAAAGAATAACAGCTTTGCTCGATGACAACAGTTTCGTTGAAATCGGCGCCCTTGTGACAGCCAGAGCCACTGATTTCAATATGAAACCCAACGAGACTCCTTCTGACGGTTGCATTACCGGTTATGGAGTGATTGGCGGGAAGCCTGTGTATGTGTACAGCCAGGACGCTTCCGTGATGAACGGGACCATCGGCGAGATGCATGCCAGGAAGATTGCGGGTCTCTATGATCTGGCGATGAAGACCGGCTCCCCTGTGATCGGGCTGATCGATTCCGCGGGGCTGAGGCTGCAGGAGGCAGCGGATGCGCTGAACGCTTTCGGTGCTATCTACATGAAGCAGACATTGGCTTCCGGCATCATCCCTCAGATTACCGCCATCCTGGGAACCTGCGGCGGCGGGCTCGCCCTGTTCCCCACTCTGACGGACTTTACTTTCATGGAGGAGAAGGACGCCAGGCTTTTCGTCAACGCGCCCAATGCGCTGGACGGAAACGTGATCACCAAATGCGATTCCTCCACGGCTGCGTTCCAGTCTGAGGAGAGCGGCATCGTGGACGTGGTGGCGGACGAGGCCACAGTCCTTGCCAAGATCAGGGATCTGATTGCTTTCCTGCCTTCCAACAGCAACGAGGGAAGCGACATCGTGGAGTGCACGGACGATCTGAACCGCGTGAACGAGGAGCTGGCGGGCTGCGCGGGGGACACCTCCATAGCGCTCTCCATCCTGGCGGACAACAATGATTTCTTCGAGGTAAAGGCGGGCTACGCCAAGGATATGGTGGTAGGCTTCATGAAGCTGGACGGCGTCACCGTAGGCGCTGTGGCCAACCGCAGCGAGATATGCGATGAGGAGGGCAAGGTGGCGGAGAAGCTGGATGCCGTCCTGTCAAAGCAGGGCTGTGAGAAGGCCGCCGACTTCGTGAACTTCTGCGATGCCTACGAGATTCCCGTGCTGACGCTGACCAATGTGAAGGGCTACAAGGCCACCATGTGCTCCGAAAAGGGAATCGCAAAGGCTGCCGCGAAGCTGACCTACGCCTTCGCCAACGCCACGGTGCCCAAGGTGAACGTCGTCGTGGGCAAGGCGCTGGGCACGGCCGCCATCGCCATGAACTCCAAGGCCATCGGTGCGGATATGACTTTTGCATGGCCCGATGCCCAGATCGGCACCATGGAGGGCAAGCTTGCGGCAAAGATCATGTATGACGGACAGGGCGCGGATGTCATTAATGAGAAGGCAGCGGAGTACGATGCGCTTAACTGCAGCGCCGGAAGCGCGGCCAGGAGAGGGTATGTAGACAGCATCGTAGAGCCCGCCGACACCAGGAAATACGTTATCGGCGCTTTTGAGGTGCTCTTCACCAAGAGCGAAGACCGTCCCGCCAAAAAGCACGGAACTGTATAGAAAGGGTGATGTAAATTATGAAGAAATTGATAGCCATACTGTGTATGATTACCTGTCTTCTGGGACTGACGGCCTGCGGAAGCGAGGCGGCGCAGTCAGAGTATCAGCAGCAGAAGGTGGCCAATGCACAGCAGCTTGCGGACGAGATGGTCCTCTATCTCTTCTCACAGTATATGGATGACGCAGTGGCAGGTTCCTTTGATGTCTATACGGCGGAAGAAGTGGAGTATATACTGAACAATC
The DNA here is from genome assembly GCF_948601915.1 of uncultured Acetatifactor sp. Classification (NCBI taxonomy): domain Bacteria; kingdom Bacillati; phylum Bacillota; class Clostridia; order Lachnospirales; family Lachnospiraceae; genus Acetatifactor; species uncultured Acetatifactor sp. The sequence continues at coordinate 21,520 of NZ_CAPDXS010000079.1, forward strand.
AGTACAACATCTATGTGGACGGAAACGCGTTCCTGAAAGCGATTGATTCTTTCCATTCCGCGAAGGAAGACATGGGCACGATCACGGGGACCAACGGAAGCGAAGTGACGATTGACGGCAATCAGATCGTCGTGGAGGTAGCGGTCACCGGAGAGAAGAAGAACGCCACGGCGGAGGTCATCTTCTCCAACGACATGTTCATGAAACTGCAGTCCGCGGCGCTGAACCCCACTTCGACGGTGGGCGAGCTCATGGCCAACGCGGGCCTGAACACCCTGATCGGCATGGGCACTGTGTTCGTGGTGCTGATCCTGATCAGCCTGATCATCTCCTGCTTCAAGGTGATTCCGAAGATTCAGGAGAACGCGGCCAGGAAGAAAGCCGCTCAGAAAGAAGTCGCGGGCGTGGACAATGCCGTGACGCAGATCGTGGAGCAGGAGACAGTGGAAGAAGCGGAAGAGGACGACTGTGAGCTGGTAGCCGTCATCGCGGCAGCCATCGCGGCCAGCGAGGGCGCTGCTACCACGGACGGCTTCGTGGTGCGCTCCATCAGAAGAAGATAAGCAGACAGAAACAAAACAAATAAGCAATCTATTTTAGGAGGAAATAAAAAATGAAGAATTATACAATTACCGTGAACGGAAATGTATATGATGTAGTGGTAGAGGAAAACACGTCCGGCGCTCCCGCAGCGGCCAAGGCCCCCGCAGCGCCCAAGGCAGCACCGAAAGCGGCTCCCGCGGCGGCGCCCAAGGCGGCGCCCGCAGGCGGCGCAGGCAGCGTCAAGATTGAGGCCGGCGCGGCAGGAAAGGTATTCAAGCTGGAGAAGAAGGTGGGCGATGCCGTCAAGAAAGGCGACGCAGTAGTCATTATCGAAGCGATGAAGATGGAAATCCCTGTTGTGGCTCCTGAAGACGGAACCGTTGCAAGCGTTGACGTGGCAGTGGGCGATGCCGTGGAGGCAGGCGCTGTACTGGCTACCCTGAACTAAGGCGGCAAGCGCGTTTCCGGACAGTGATATACGGTAGAAAGCGCTGCGGCGGACTTTCTATCGTCAAGAACAACAGGAGGTCAACAAATGGATTATATAGCTTCAACGCTAAACAATCTCGTTCATCAGACGGCATTCTTCAATCTGACCTGGGGAAACTATCTGATGATTGCGGTTGCATGCTTTTTCCTTTATCTGGCTATCCGGCATGAGTTCGAACCCTTGCTCCTGGTTCCGATAGCCTTCGGCATGCTGTTGGTGAATATCTATCCTGACATCATGCTTCATGCGGAGGACGCCTCCAACGGTGTGGGCGGCTTACTGTATTATTTCTATGTACTGGACGAGTGGGCCATCCTGCCTTCCCTGATTTTCATGGGTGTGGGTGCCATGACGGACTTCGGTCCCCTGATTGCCAACCCCAAGAGCTTCCTTCTGGGCGCGGCGGCTCAGTTCGGTATATTCGCGGCATATTTCGGGGCCATCTTCATGGGCTTCAACGATATGGCGGCGGCAGCCATCTCCATCATCGGCGGTGCAGACGGACCTACATCCATCTTCCTGGCCAGCAAGCTGGGGCAGACGGCGATTTTGGGGCCTATCGCAGTTGCGGCATATTCCTACATGTCGCTGGTGCCTATCATCCAGCCGCCTATCATGAAGCTGCTGACCACGGAAAAAGAACGGAAGATTAAGATGGGCCAGCTTCGTCCGGTTTCCAAGCTGGAGAAGATATTGTTCCCTATCGTTGTTACGATTGTGGTATGCCTGATCCTGCCTACCACGGCTCCTCTGGTAGGCATGCTGATGCTGGGCAACCTGTTCAGAGAGTCCGGCGTGGTACGCCAGCTGACAGAGACGGCTTCCAATGCCCTGATGTATATCGTGGTCATATTGCTGGGCACTTCTGTAGGTGCTACCACCAGCGCGGAGGCCTTCCTGAACTGGGATACGCTGAAAATCGTGGCTCTGGGCCTGATTGCGTTCATGTTCGGCACGGCGGCAGGTGTGCTGTTCGGCAAGATTATGTGCAAGGCTACCCATGGCAAGATCAATCCTCTGATTGGTTCCGCGGGCGTGTCAGCCGTTCCCATGGCGGCCCGTGTGTCCCAGAAGGTAGGCGCGGAGGCGGATCCCACCAACTTCCTGCTGATGCATGCCATGGGGCCTAATGTGGCAGGCGTCATCGGAACCGCCGTAGCGGCCGGTACCTTCATGGCTATCTTCGGGGTATTCTGAGAACTGCCAAGAGACAACAGGTTATACTGACGATCACCAAAATCTGCCAAGCAGCCCGACTCACGAGCGAAAGCCAATGGGGACTTGCGGCAAATTTTATCGCTCGTGAGTATAAGTCATTTCCGGGAGAGTTGCCATGCGCTCTTTCGGAGGATCGGCACAGGAGACCCTGCAGGACAGATGCTCCTGTGCGCCCCGCGATAACTGCCAATATGCCCGGAACCGCTTTCGGTCAGCTTGCAGGCATGGTGCGAAGTCAGCGATATGGAATTGGCTCATTGTCAGCGGGAATAAAAAATATGGAGGAAATTCGTAAATGTCAGAACAAGGAAAAACACCGATTAAAATTACGGAAACGATACTGCGTGACGCGCATCAGTCTCTGATTGCCACCAGAATGCCCACGGATTTCATGCTTCCCATCGTGGAGAAAATGGATAAGGTAGGATATCATTCCGTGGAGTGCTGGGGCGGCGCTACCTTTGACGCTTCCCTTCGTTTCCTGAAGGAGGATCCCTGGGACAGGCTGAGAAAGCTGCGCGACGGCTTCAAGAACACGAAGCTGCAGATGCTGTTCCGCGGACAGAATATCTTAGGCTACAGACCTTACGCTGACGATGTGGTGGATGCCTTCGTGCAGAAATCCATCGCCAACGGCATCGATATCATCCGTATCTTCGACTGCCTGAACGACCTGCGCAACCTGCAGGAGGCTGTAAACGCCACCAACCGCATGAAGCAGCAGGAGGGCAGAGGACATGCGCAGATAGCCCTGTCCTATACGCTGGGCGATGCCTACACCCTGGAGTACTGGGCAGACACTGCCAAGAAGATTGAGGAGATGGGGGCGGATTCCATCTGCATCAAGGACATGGCAGGCCTGCTGGTGCCTTACAAGGCTTCCGAGCTGATCAAGGCCATGAAGGAGAACACCAAGCTGCCCATCCAGCTGCACACGCACTATACTTCCGGCGTGGCCAGCATGACTTACCTTAAGGCAGTAGAGGCAGGCGTGGACGTCATCGATACCGCCATGAGTCCTTTCGCTCTGGGAACCTCCCAGCCCGCCACCGAGGTCATGGTAGAGACCTTCCGCGGCACGCCTTACGACACGGGCTTCGACCAGAACCTGCTGGCGGAGATTGCGGACTACTTCCGCCCTTACCGTGACGAGTGCTTAAAGAGCGGCCTGCTCAATCCCAAGGTCATGGGCGTG